>JBJDZO010000208.1:0-10662 GCA_051868095.1 Butyricicoccus sp.
GGTTGTTCCGATGATGATCGAGGCGATCCAGGCTGCAAAGGCTTCCAAGTAAGTCTTTATGAGGCAATTCAAACGCCCGTTTCCAACCGGAAACGGGCGTTTTTTATGCTTTGTATCTTTCGACTGGAAAACCGGACAAAATTATGGTATGATTATACTGTATTGCTGTACGCAGAGGAATACTTCTCTTTTCATAACGCATTTCCACCAAACGAGGTGATATTTTGGCACAAACCAAACGAAAATCCACCAAATCGACCGCTCGGAGCCGAAGTAGCAAAGCGTCTGCCCCGTCCGCGCCCGATTCGTATCTGCCGCGCCCGGCGTGGGGCGTGATTTACGGCATCCTTGGCGTGCTCGTGCTGCTAGCGCTCGTGCAGAAGGAAGGCGCGGTGCTGCATCTGCTGCATACTGCCCTCGGAAGCCTGATCGGATACGGTCTGTACATGCTGCCGTTTTCGCTGTTCGGGCTGTCTGCGCTGCTCATTGCACGTACCAAAGGCCCGGTACGCCTGCGTGCAGGCGCAATCGGTATCTTTCCGCTGATTTTCGGTGCGCTCGCCCATGGCATTCTGCGTGCGGAACAGTTCCCTCTCAGCCTCAAGGCATTCAGCCTGATCATGCAGGCGGGTGCAAACCTGAAATCGGGCGGCCTGCTCGCGGGCGGCCTGTACTGCCTGATGGAATGGGCATTTTCCGGCGTCGGCGCCATGATTCTGATGCTTGTGCTGCTGGTCGTGGATGTCATGGTCATGTTCCGTTTGACCCCGCAGACCATTTACAACGCCCTGCGCCCGATTGATTACGAATACGACAGCGACGAGGAACGCGAAAAATATGAGGCCCCCGCCGTGCTGCCCAACGTCCACGAGCTGGCCGCGGCACACAAGGCCAAACGCAAAACGCGCGCCGCGTTCGATATCCCGATTGAAGGCGAGGATGATGTGGACGAGCCGGTGCTTCCGGCGGTGTCCGAACCGGTGCCCGCGCCCGAGCCGATTGTAGTGGATGAGCCGGAAAAGGACCCCTTCGGGGATATCCTGTCGCTGCTGCACGGCAAAAAGAAAACCGAACCCGCCGCTCCGGCCGCACCCGACCCGGAAGATGCGCCTGAACCGATTGAGGACGATACGCCCCCATGGGAGGAACCGCTTTCCAAGGCTGAGCAGAAAAAGCGGGATGCGCGTGAAAACGCCGCGATGGCCGCCGAAATGGATCGCAACGTACAGACTCCGGTGGCCGAATACAGCTACCCGCCCATGACGCTCCTCAATCCGCCCAAGCCTGCGGCGAAAAGCAATTTCCAGCAGGAACTGAGCGAGTACAGCCATCGCCTGATTGACACCCTCCAATCCTTTAACATTGAGGCACAGATTGTCGGCATTGTCCGCGGCCCAACGGTTACCCGCTTTGAAGTCACCATCCCGCCCGGAACCAAATTCAGCCGTATCACCGGTCTGGCCGATGATATTGCGCTCGCGCTTGGTGCGGTTTCGGTGCGTATCGCGCCCATTCCCGAAAAGGTCGCCATTGGCATCGAAGTGCCCAACAAGACCAATACCATGGTGCCGATTTACGATGTGCTGAACGCGGATGCCTTCAAAAAGGCCAAAAGCCATGTGGCATTCTGCGTGGGCAAGGACATCACGGGTGCGCCTGTGGTCGGCAACATCGGCAAAATGCCCCATCTGCTCATTGCCGGTACGACCGGCTCGGGCAAATCGGTGTGCGTCAACTCCATGCTGATTTCGCTGCTGTATAAATCCACGCCCGAAGAAGTCCGCCTGATTATGGTGGACCCGAAGATGGTCGAGCTGGGCAACTACAACGGCATTCCGCATCTGCTGATTCCGGTTGTCACCGACCCGCGCAAGGCAGCAGGTGCGCTCAACTGGGCAGTTGGGGAGATGGAGCGCCGCTATAAGCTGTTCGCGGACAGTCAGGTGCGCAAGCTGGAGGACTACAACGACCTTATGCGCAAAAAGAAGGCCGAAGCGGAAGCCGCGGCCGCCGCAGCTCCGGAAATTCCGGCCGAGGGCGGCGAAGCCGCCACCCCCGCGCAGCCGGTGGAAACCTATCAGACTCTGCCCGAAATCGTCATTGTCATCGATGAGCTGGCCGACCTGATGATGGTTGCGGCCAAGGAGGTCGAAACCTCGATCTGCCGCATTGCCCAGAAGGCGCGTGCCGCGGGCATGTACCTGATCGTCGCCACCCAGCGTCCGTCGGCGGATGTCATCACCGGCATCATGAAGGCGAACATCCCGTCGCGTATCGCGTTCGCAGTGGCCAGCCAGATTGAAAGCCGCATCATCCTCGACACCACCGGCGCAGAAAAGCTGATCGGCAAGGGCGATATGCTCTACGCGCCGCTCGGGGAAGGCAAGCCCCAGCGTATTCAGGGCTGCTTCATTTCCAACGACGAAATCGAAAACGTCATCGAATTTATCAAGTCTACATCCACCGCCGAATATAATGAGGAGATCCTCGAACACATCGAGAAGCAGGCCGAGGCCGCGGAATCGGGCGGCAGCGGCGGCGGGTTTGACCCGGCTGAGGACGAGGACGAAATGCTCATGGACGCAATCGATGTGGTCATGGACTGCAAACAGGCGTCGGTTTCCATGCTGCAGCGCCGGCTGAAGCTGGGCTATGCCCGTGCGGCCCGCATTGTCGATCAGATGGAGGAACGCGGCATTGTCGGCCCGTTTGAAGGCTCCAAGCCCCGGCAGATTCTCATTTCCAAGGACGAATGGAGCGAGATGAAGCTACGGAGAAAACTTTAAGGGAGTTAGGAGTTAGGAGGTAGGAGGTAGGAGAGAAGGTGCGTGCTTCGCACGCGAATTTCAATCGGCGCTTTGCGCCCTTCCGAAACTCCTCACTCCTCCTTCCTCACTCCTACCTATTTATTATTTGGAGGTATTTATGAACAAGATTGAACTTTCCACCCTGTCTTTCAACCCCTTCCTCAAGATACGGGACCAGTGGGCGCTGCTCGCGGCCGGTAAGGAAGGCGACTTCAACATGATGACCGTCAACTGGGGCGGCATGGGCGAGCTGTGGTTCAAGGAAGTGACCACGGTGTATGTGCGCCAGAGCCGCTACACCATGGAGTTCATGGACAAGAATGACTGCTACGCGCTGATCTTCCTCAAGGACGGCCATAAGGACGCGCTGGGCGTGCTTGGTTCCAAGTCGGGCCGCGACATCGACAAGATGGCGGGCGCGGGTCTGACCCCGGTATTCACCCCGGAAGGCTGCCCGACCTTCGCTGAGGCTGAGCTGACGATTGTTTGCCGCAAGCTGTACAAGGACGAGATGCCGAAGGACAATTTCGTGGACAAGGCTGTGTACGACAAGTGCTACCCGGATAACGATATCCACAGTATGTTTATCGGTGAGGTTGTCGCCGTGTACGAGGGCTAAGAAAGCAAAAAAACAGGACGCATTTGCGTCCTGTTTTTTTATGCAGTTTGGGAGAGCAGACCGCTCAGAATCTGGGCGAACTGCGCACGGGTCAGGATGCTGCCAGCATTCAGGTGGCCGTTCGTACCGACGATTACGCCGGTCTGCACGCACAGCGCTGCGGCTGCACGGCGATTTTGCGGCACCTCGGCGCCATCCTGAAAACGAGCCAGACAGGCGGTGATTTCGGCGTCTGAGAGCGCTGCTGCACCGTATTTGCGCAGGGCGTTGGCAAGCACCTGCATGGCGTCCGCGCGCGTCATGGCGGCTGTGTAGTCGATCGGCTCGCTGAGTCCAGCGGTCAGGCCAGCCTTTGCGGCGGCGGTGGTTTCAATGTAATACCACGGCGCGCCATCGGACGGGGCAATCGTGCTGGTGTCGATGCGCAGTGTGCGGATGAGAACCGCCAGCGCTTCTGCTGCGGTGATTACCTCATCCGGACGGAACCGGCTGCCGTCGCCGTGCATCAGGTCGGCTTCGGTAAGCGTTCGGATCGCGGCATAGGCCCAATGGCTTTCCGGCACATCCGCGTAGCCCGAATAGGTATTGAGGGCGTTCATCGCCGCGCCGTTGAGCGCGCGCCAGCATTCGCCGTCTTTGTTCAGGACATCGTCCAGCAGGGAAAAGGGAATCGGGTATTCCTGCGACTCCGGAGCACGCATGGCGCTGGTCTGCGCGGTGTTCAGGAAAAAGCTTACGCCGGTATTGGTGATGCGCGGGTAAGCGAACAGGTAAAACGGCACATCTTCCGGCAGATACTCGGTGACGGTATTTACGTAGTCCCTGGTGAACAGGTCGCGCACGAGCGAATACCGCTCGCCGGTGGCGAGGTCGAGGGTCAGACAGTCATTCCAGACCGACGCGCCCTCACCCATACCGCTTACGCAGTCGGCCCAGACAATCAGCAGGCGGCCTGTGACATGCAGGCCATAGGAGCCGGCCAGCGCTTCACGCTGCGCCGAGAAGGACGGGCCTTCCAGAAAAAAGGTCTCGATGGTGCTGTTGAGCCTCGTCTGTACGGTTTTGTCGGTCATGCCGGAGATTACCGGATAGGTCAGCGACCAGCCGTATTCCTTGCCGTTTTTCATGCCGAGGTATTTCTCGTAGTGCGAGGTCGTCACCTTGAAATACTCCATGTCGTATTCGCGCTCGGGGGAGTACAACGCTTTGTTGTCGCTCAGGCGGACATACTGCCGCTTGCCCGCAAGCGTCACCAGCACGACATTTTTGGTGAGGATCACGGGACTTTCGGCGTTGGCCAGCTTGGTGATGTAGCCGCCCACGCGGGAGAAGAAAATAATGCCGTTGTCGATGGTACCGTGCCACGAAACGCCGTGCGCAATCGTCTCGAAGCCGCCTGCGTATACGTCCGTGCGGTATACCAGATTGCCCTCTGCGTCCAGCGCGGAGACATAGCCGTCATCGCCGCGTGCGGCATAAATGCCCTCGCCCATGTACGACAGGTAGTTGTAGGAGAAAGGCAGGGTCGTGGCGCCGTTCAGGTTGACGATACCCCAGCGATTGTTGAGGCGCATCATGGCATAGCCATCGCGGTAGGGCGAAATCTCCTGATAGAGATAGTCGCTGAGCAGTGCGCCGGTTTCCAGCGAAAAGACCGCCGACCGGCTGCCGTTGTCCATGACAACCAGCTTGCCGCCGTACACCTCCATATATTTGGGCACAGCTCCGGTCGGAAGCGGGGTTTCCTCGCCTGTGGTATGGATGACCGCATAGCGCTGGTCAGCGCACTGGACGACCGCAAAGCCGCCCGAAAACGCGCCCGCGGCAAGGTACTGCGGCGCAATGACGGTTTCATTCCTGCGGTTGACATAGCCCCACAGACCGTCCCGCCGGACGGCGAGCAGACCCTCGGACGAAAAGAAGCCGTCCGCGCCCGCGAACGTGCCGAGAAGCTCGCCCGATTTGGAATAGAATACGGTTTGGTCTGCATAGCGGAACGCAATCGTGGTTTCGTCATATTCGACCGCGTCGGGTGCGTCGCGGAAAGGTACGATCTGCTGTCCGGTTTCGTCGATCACAGCCAGACTGCCATTGTTGTTTGTAACCGTGGCAAGTCCGTCCTCGGTAAAGGCGGAGGCGGATGCATACTGATAGGGGATGGCCTGCGAGCCGTCTTCGGCCATGTAGCCCCAAGAGGCGAAGCCGTCCGGAGAAATCGAATCGACCGGGAAAAGTTCGGCCGCTGCCGCAGGTGTCATCAGAAGCATCGCTGCAAAAAAGATCGACAGAAGGTATTTTTTCATGGAAATAGCCTCCTCATCGGTTGGTTTCTGCCTCAATTATATCGGGTTTCCAATGCACCGACAAGAGAATCCGGTAAAGTGAAATATTACATATGAACTGATTGTAAAAAACATGAAAAAAGCACCCGGAAGGGTGCTTTTGGAAAGAAATTCAGGTTTCCTGCGCTTTGAGCTTTTCCGCGGTGTCGGCGGTGATCAGTGCGTCAAGTACGTCATCCAGATCGCCGTCCATGAACTGCCCAAGCTTGTACAGCGTCAGCTTGATGCGGTGGTCGCTGACCCGGTTTTCCGGGAAATTGTACGTGCGGATACGCTCAGCACGGTCACCGGTGCCGACCTGACTTTTGCGGTCCGCCGCAATGGCGGCGTTCTGCTTTTCGAGTTCGGCCTCGTACAGCCGGGTACGCAGCACGCGCATGGCTTTGTCCTTGTTCTTGTGCTGGCTGCGCTCGTCCTGACACTCGACCACCGTTCCGGTGGGAAGATGGGTGATGCGGATGGCCGATTCGGTCTTGTTGATGTGCTGGCCGCCCGCGCCCGACGAACGGAAGGTGTCAATCTTGAGATCGGTGGGGTTGATTTCAAAATCCACCTCTTCGGCTTCGGGCAGCACCGCAACCGTCACGGTGGAGGTGTGGACACGGCCCTGACTTTCGGTCTCGGGCACGCGCTGTACACGATGTACGCCCGACTCGAACTTCATGCGCGAATACACGTGGTCGCCCGTGATCTGGAATACGACCTCCTTGCAGCCGCCCAGCTCGGTTTCGTTGATGCTGAGCTGTTCGACCGTCCAGCCGCGCTTTTCGGCGTACATGGAATACATGCGGTACAGCGAATGGGCAAACAGCGCCGATTCCTCGCCGCCCGCGCCGCCGCGGATTTCTACGATAATATTTTTGTCGTCGTTGGGGTCTTTCGGGAGCATGAGAATCTTGAGTTCGTCCTCCAGCCGCGCCAGATCGGCCTTGGCGGCGGCCAGTTCTTCCTGCGCCAGCTCGCGCAGGTCGGGGTCGGTCAGCATGTCTTCGGCTTCGGCCCGCTGGGTCTGCGCGGCCTTATACGCACGGTATGCCGTGACAATCGGTTCCAGATCGCCGCGCTCCTTCAAAAGCTTCGCAGCGGCTGCCGGATCGTCATACAGGCCGGGCGCGGACAGCCGCGCTTCCAGCTCCTCAAAACGGCTCACCGTAGCGTCCAGTTTGTCAAACATAGTATCCTTCCTTTATTTTCACCACTGGGCAAGCGCTTCGGCAACGCCCTGTGCGATTTTGTCCTGATATGTGGGATCGATCAGATTGGCTTCCTCGGCCGTGCTCGTCAGAAAGCCCATTTCCGGCAGCAGGGCAAGAAACTCCATCACAGCCACCCCCGCGCCTTTTCATAGGCCATAATGGTGTCGATGTTTTGCTTTTCCAGCTTGGAAAAACGCGCTTCGGTGAACTTCGGGTCAGGCGTGTACCAGTCCATCCGGCTGAAAAACGTCTGCCATGCATCGGTGGTGAAGATATAGCCATGGCGGGCAAAGGCTTCGTTGCGGATGATGTCGATTTCGTTCTGGGTCAGGCGGTCCAGATCGGAGGCCGCAATGGCGAACTGGTCGAGCGGCCAGAAATGCAGGCTGCGGTCGTTTGGGATAACATCATCCGTCGAGCGGGTGCCGGTCGAAGCCGAATAGTACAGATAACTGCTGCCGGTCATAGCCGCGGGCGGGTCGGCTTTGGTGTCCAGCTTGCCGGTGTAGCGCACCGCTTCAAACGGCTTGCCGTCGATGGCAATGCGCAGAGCGCGGTCTTTGCCCGCCTTGAGACGAATCTCCATGCCGCGCAGACGCACGTCCACCGTGTCGCCTTCCGGCTCGGCCGCATCCCAATAGGTGTTATCCAGACTGTGCAGGGTCACGTTCACCTCGCCATCCAGCATTTCGAGCGCAAAAATCAGGCCGTCGGCTTCCCATGCGCCGTCGTAATCGCGCCAGTCGGTCGTCTGCGCCGGCACATCGTCTGCATCGGTCAACCCGGCGTCCTCATCCGTCGGGCGGTTGTCCGCATCGGATTCTTCGCTTGAGACTACGCCGGCCGGGCGATCCATGTCCGCGAGCAGCGTCCACGGATGAACCTTTACCAGCGCAATCACAACCGCGACCACGATAATCACAGCCGCGAATATGGATACAAGCATACCGATCGGGCGGCGGGGCGGCTCCTCGTCAAAAGGATCGATTTCGTCCAGATCGTCGTAGTGCGGCGGCGGCGCGATTTGTTCCTGTATGGTTGGCGGTTGTTCGGAGTCGATTTTCTGCGGCGCGGCGGGTTCCGCAGACCTGCCGCATACCGGACAGAAGCAGGCGCCTTCCGGCAGCTCAGCGCCGCAATGGGTACAAAACATAGTCACTCTTCCTTTCTGCATGGGGAGACCGCAAAACCAAATTCGGTTTCTCGATCTCCTCTGGTTCAGGGACTGCGCCGGAACGGAAAACCGGAGGAGAAAAATCTCCGGCATCCAAGCATACCGCATAGCGGCTGCAAAACCGGTCGCATCTGCGTTCTGGGAGGAAGGGCGGTTCCGCAACCGCGAAAAAAACGGCGGTTCCCCAAAACGGAAACGCCGTCCTTCGGAACCTCTCCGCAGACACAGACTTTTGGCTATATACTTAGTATATCAAAAACCATGCGTTCTGCATAGATATTCTTCTTGTTTTTAACCAAATTGCCAACTTTACCGCCGCAGAATAAGAAAAACCGCCCGTATAACGAGCGGTTTTGTGCGGTTAAATCTTGGGCAGATTCTTTTTGGCCTCATCCGGCACGCGGATCGGACCGCAGCCCGCGCACTTGGAACAGTCGTGCATGCAGGCCATCGGGTCGTCCGGGTCTTCCTCGCGGCAAAGCTCCAGAATGCCCGGATCGCCCTGCTTTTCGCCTACGATGAACTTGGCGGCCGCTTCCTCTGCCGAGCCGCTGACACCCGGGACAAGCACGATGCCGAGCATTTCGAGCGCGTTGCGCATGGCGATGCCGAGCGCGCCGCAGATGAATACGTCGATCTGCGTCAGGCCAAAAAAGGTCAGCATGGCGGCCGAACCGGCGCCCGGAGCGGTCACCAGCTCCTTACCGGACGGCTGGCCATTTTCCACGGTGACAATCAGGTATTCAGCACAGGCGCTCGCGTCCGCGACCTGACCGTTCTGATGAGCAATTGCAATCTTCATACAGACTCCTTACTGCATGGCCTCGAGCGCGTTCATTGCGCCGTGCAGCGCCTCGGGCAGCTTGACATCTTCAATCGCGCCGCGGTCAACCGCAGCGGCCAGATTCGGGTCAAGCGGCAGCTTGGCCAGCACCGGAATTTCGTACTGCGCCGCAACTTCGTCCAGCTTGCTCTTGCCGAATACTTCGATCTTCTTGCCGCAGTCCGGGCACAGAAGATAGCTGTAGTTTTCGATGATGCCGACAATCGGGATGTTCATCATCTTGGCCATCTTGACCGCCTTGCCCACGATCATGGAAACCAGATCCTGCGGGGAGGTCAGGATGATAATGCCGTCCACCGGGAGGGACTGGAACACGGTCAGCGGAACGTCGCCGGTTCCGGGAGGCATGTCAACGAACATATAGTCCACGTCCTGCCAGATGACATCCGACCAGAACTGCTTGACGGTCTCCGCAATGATCGGGCCGCGGTAGATGACCGGATCATCCGCGTGGTCGAGGACAAAGTTGATGGAAATCATATCGATGCCGGTTTCCGAGGTCTTGGGCAGGATGCCCTCCTCGCAGCCCTCCAGCTTGCCGCTCACGCCGAACGCCTTCGGAATGGACGGGCCGGTGATGTCGGCGTCCAGAATGGCGGTGTGGTAGCCCTTGCGGCTCATGGCAACCGCGAGCATGGAGGTCGCCAGGCTCTTGCCGACGCCGCCCTTGCCCGAGATGACGCCGATGACCTTTTTGATGGAAGACAGGGCGTTGGGCTTGACGAGCAGGCTCTGCGGCTCACCGCAGCCGCCCGAACAGGAATCGCAGTTATGCGAGCAACCCATGGTTAACAACTCCTTTGAAATGTACAATTATAATTATTATAGCATATTCTGTACATTTATAATAGGACTATTTTATAGAAAACGCAGAAATATTATGGAATAAGATAGGGTATATTACAAAATGAATACAAAAATGGTAATATCATTTACAGAAAAACAGAAAGATGATAAGATTCAATTAAGGGCATGCTCTCGAGGAAAAAACTGAACGAATTGTAGAAAGGATGGGTACAACGAAAATGTCAAAAAAATTTGTGACTTTGGTGTTATCTTTGGTGCTTGTTTATACTATTGTAGCACCTGCTATGGCTGTCAGCGAAACCGTTGTTGAAGAGGATACCTTTGTATGGGAAGGCAAGGAGTACGTTGTTACTGTAACGGAGGATGCAGATGGACAGCGTATCACACAGGTTTCGGACAACAAAAATGAAGAAGAGTATACGGCTGTAACGGAGGGTGATGTCATTACCGTAACAAGCAATATTAATGGAACTGTCAACGAAGAAAGCGTAGTTATCCCAGAAGCGGTACCCGAAACTAGAGCCGTAGGGAAACGGGAGTCAGGGTACCGGGATTACTATTATTACTGGGATAATAGTACATTAAATACATATGGTATATACTGGTGGCTGGAATCAGATGTGGGCATGTTGACTCGTCATGATCACAATGATATGACTACAAGAAGCTATGCGGAGAACTTTAAGGATAAAGTTGATGAGCTCTATCTCAAAAAGCAGGAGCTTGATAGGCAAAATATTGTCACTTTGGCAGAGATGATTGTTGCTGCAGGCGCTTGGGCTGGAGGTCCTGGGCCTACGCTGATTGCGATGCTAGTACAGGCGGGGCTTATTACAAGACATGCGCAGATGATCAATGAAGCAGAGGTCATAG
>JBJDZO010000209.1:0-2386 GCA_051868095.1 Butyricicoccus sp.
TCCACCTGATCGCCGTTTAAGAGCATGTCCACCTTGACGAGGTCGCTCTTGCGGTAATCGCTCATCTCGTAGTCGAGGGAGGCGTACCCCTTGGTGCGTGCCTTCAAAGCGTCGAAAAAGTCGTAAATGATTTCGTTGATCGGCATTTCATAGTGCAGTTCGACCAGCGTTGAGTCCAGATAGACCATGTCCTTAAAGACGCTGCGGCGGTCCTGACACATCGGCATGATGTTGCCGACAAACTCCTGCGGTGTGATGATGGATGCCTTGACGAACGGTTCGCGGGCCTCCTCGATGACCGCCGGGTCGGGGTAATCGTGCGGGTTGTCGCAATAGACGGTTGTACCGTCGGTTTTGACGATTTCATAGACAACCGAGGGCAGCGTCGTGACCAGATCGAGGTCAAATTCGCGCTCCAGACGTTCCTGAATGATTTCCATGTGCAGCATGCCGAGGAAGCCGCAGCGGAAGCCGAAGCCGAGCGCCACCGAGCTTTCCGGCTCAAACGACAGGGCGGCGTCGTTTAATTGCAGCTTTTCAAGCGCGTCGCGCAAGTCGGGGTATTTGGAACCGTCCTCGGTGTAGATGCCGCAGTAAACCATCGGCTGGGCCGGACGGTAACCGGGCAGCGCTTCCGGGGTCGGGTTTTCCGCCTCGGTGACTGTATCGCCCACACGGGTATCGGAAACCGTCTTGATGGACGCGGTGAAATAGCCAACCTCGCCCGCGTACAGCCCCTTCTGCGGCGACAGTCCGAGCGGCTCCAGATAGCCGCATTCGATGACCTGAAATTCCGCGCCGGTCGCCATCATTTTCACCTTCATGCCCGGCGCAATGTGGCCATCCATCAGGCGCATATAAACGATGACGCCCTTGTACGGGTCGTACTGGCTGTCGAAGATGAGCGCACGCAACGGCTTATCCGGATCGCCCTCGGGCGCCGGAATGCCTGCAACAATGTGTTCCAGCACCTCATGGATGTTGATGCCCATTTTGGCCGAGATTTCGGGCGCATCCTCGGCCGGAATGCCGATGATGTCCTCAATTTCCTGCTTGACACGCGGCGCGTCCGCGGCCGGCAGGTCGATTTTGTTGATAATCGGCAGCACTTCCAGTCCCGCGTCAATGGCGAGATAGGTGTTGCCGAGGGTCTGCGCCTCGATGCCCTGCGCCGCGTCCACGACCAGCAACGCACCTTCGCACGCAGCCAGCGAACGCGAAACCTCGTAGTTGAAGTCCACATGGCCCGGGGTGTCGATGAGGTTCATGTGATAGGTCTCGCCGTCGTCGGCCTGATACTCCATGCGCACGGCGCGCGCCTTAATGGTGATGCCGCGTTCGCGCTCGAGGTCCATGTTATCGAGCAGCTGCTCCTCCATCTCGCGCTGGGACACTGCCTTGCACTGTTCGAGCAGACGGTCGGCCAGCGTGGATTTACCATGGTCGATGTGCGCGATGATCGAAAAATTCCTGATTTTATCCTGATTCTTCACGCCTTTACTCCTTCACGCAAAGATTATTGGTATTCACCATGATATCATATTTCGCCGCTTTGCACAAGAAAATCGCATAGAAAACGTATCGTCTTACAGCCCCTTTGTTTTGGTGACATTTACAAAAGTCCGCAGCTGACGGATATTCAGGCAAAGAAAATCCCCCGGTTTGCACCGGGGGATGTTTCAGCCGCATTTCATTTCGAGCCGCAGTCGGTCTGCAATCATGGAAATGAACTCGCTGTTGGTCGGTTTACCCTTCAGGCCGGACACCGTATAGCCGAAGTACGACTGGAGGGTTTCCAGGTCGCCGCGATCCCACGCAACCTCAATGGCGTGACGGATGGCGCGTTCGACGCGGGACGAAGTGGTTTTGAAGCGTTTGGCAATGGCCGGATACAGAATCTTCGTGATGGCGCCAACCGATTCCATATCCTTGACCGCCATCATAATAGCTTCGCGCAGGTACTGATAGCCTTTGATATGCGCGGGGACACCTACCTGATGAATTACTTCCGTGACACGCACTTCGAGCGCAATTTCATCGCCTGCTGCCGTCAGCGGGCCACGGGTCAGTGAACCGCGCGTCAGGTTCCACTGCATGATGCGCGCCATCAGGGTGCTGATGTCAAGCGGCTTGCGCAGGAAATGGCTGACGCCAAGCTTGGTACATTCGGCTGCGGCCTCGACGCCGGCAAAGGCCGACAGAACAAATACCCCAACCCGCTTGCCGTGATCGCTGAGCGTCTGGATCACGCTGAGTCCGTCAATCTCGGGCAGCATCAGATCGATCAGCAGCAGGTCAAATGTTAGGTTCTCTGCGGTTTGCAGAGTCTCTTTGCCGGTGGATGTAACACCTACAACGTCGATATTTTCGTTCTGCGACAGTGCTT
>JBJDZO010000210.1:0-2382 GCA_051868095.1 Butyricicoccus sp.
GGCAGCGGCATTGCCGTCAACAATCTGGGGCATAATTACCCAAGTGTGGTGGCCGCAGCCAAGGCCCAGCTCGACCAGATGGTGCATTGCTGCCATAACCTGTTTTACTATGAAAAGGAGACCGCGCTGGCCGAGCGATTGGTTGGCCTGATGGGCGGCGGATATAAGGTTTATTTCTCGAACTCGGGCGCGGAAGCGGTCGAAGGCGCGGTCAAACTGGCCAAGTATGCCACCGAACGCCCGGCTGTTATCGCATTCAAGGGGTCATTCCATGGCCGTACTCTACTGTGCACCTCGCTGACAGCGTCCAACTCGGCTTACCGTAAGCATTATGAAGGTCTTGCGCCGTCCATTTATTTCGCAGAATATCCCAAGCTGTTCGGCACGCCCTATAAAATGGAGGACGGCAAATGTCCAAAGCAGTATTTCGCCCAGTTCGATGAAATTTTCAAAAAGCTGGTAGACCCATACAGCGTAGCGGCGATCCTGCTGGAGCCGGTACAGGGCGAAGGCGGTTATGTCGTGCCGCCACGCGAGTGGATCCAGTATGTGCGCGAAGTATGCGACAAATACGGTATTCTGCTGATTTTCGACGAGGTACAGACCGGTTTTGGCCGCACGGGCAAGATGTTCTGTTGGCAGAACCACGGCGTAAAACCGGATATTATGGCCTGCGCCAAGGGCATTGCAAATGGTCTGCCGTTATCGGCGGTCGTTGGCCGCAGCGAGATCATGGACAAATGGACGGCAGGCGCACATGGCGGCACCTTTGGCGCCAATCCGGTTTCCTGCGCGGCGGCACTCGCTACCATTGATGCCCTCGAAGGCGGTGCGATTGAAAACGGTGCGAAGATGGGCGCGTACTTCATGGATGAGTTGAAAAAGCTTCAGGCACAGTATCCGTGCATTGGAGATGTACGCGGGCTAGGTCTGATGATCGGTATGGAGCTAGTACAGCCTGACGGCACACCTGACCGTGCGCTGACCGCCCGCATCACCGCACTTGCCCTCGAAAAAGGGCTGTTCCTGCTGTCGTGCGGCTGTGATAAAAACGTCGTGCGCTTCATCGCGCCGCTCACCGTTGCCAAAGATGAAATCGACTTCGCGCTGGATGTGCTGCGGGAAGCATTTGCCGAGGCGACCGGCGCATAAAGGAGGCCAAACGGCATGAAAATCGTCATTTCGGATTATCCGGATGTGCTTGGCCGGGAGTTGGAAAAGGAATTTGCCTATGTACGGCAAGCCATTCCGGATGCAGAACTGGCAGTACATCCCTACACCGACCCTGAAGCGTTTTTCCGTGCCATGGAGGGCGCTGCCGGTCTGCTGACCGCGTTCATTCCGCTGGACAAGGCCGCGCTCGACCGGCTGCCCGATCTGCGTGCCATTTCCATCAACGCGACCGGCTACAACTTCATCGACCTGGAGGAGACACGGCGGCGCGGCATTCCGGTGTGCGCCATCGGGGAATACTGCACGCAGGAGGTTGCTGACCATACGATGGCGCTTTTGCTCGCGCTCGACCGCAATCTCAAGCATTATGGGCACGACATCGACGAGGTGCGCCGCTGGCAGTATTATTCCGCGCCGCGGCCAATGGGACTGCATGACCGGACGCTTGGTTTGTTCGGGCTGGGCAAGATTGGTCGCGCGGTTGCCCGGCGTGCGCAGGGCTTTGGCATGCATGTGCTCGCGGTCGATCCCTATGCGGATGCAGCACAGGCCGCTGCGTTGGATGTGCGGCTGGTTGATGCGGAGAACTTGCTGGCGCAGGCTGATGTCATCAGCAATCACATGAATCTGACCGCCGAAAACGCCGGTTATTTTAACTACGCCTGCTTCTGTAAGATGGCGAAACGGCCGATCTTTCTGAATGTCGCGCGTGGCGGCAGCGTGGTCGAAGCCGATCTGGTGCGGGCGCTGGACGAAGGGCGGATCCGTGCCGCCGGACTGGACGTTCTGGAAGCGGAAAAGCCCGATCTGGCACACTGTGCGCTGACCGGGCGGGAAAATGTCATTCTCACACCGCACGCGGCCTTTTACAGTGCGCGTTCCATCGAAGCCTTGCAGCGCATGAGCTGCAAAAACCTGACCGACTGTCTAACCGGACATATTGGTGATGCATTCAGGGTAGTCAACAGGGTGACATAATCTTCCACCTTCCTACATTTGATCTGTGAGAAAAGTGGCATAACAGATTCAAAAAAGGTGGAAGTTATGCTGCACAATGAAGCAAGAAAGCTGTTCTGGAAGCCTGCCCTGTCCGAGGCCGATTGCCAGAATATCTGCGATCTGGTAACGGAGAGTGCTTCTGAAAAAAGGCTATTGCTATAAGAAAAAGTCTCTTCACGCCAACGAGCGGGAGCGTTCCCGATGTAAAGC
>JBJDZO010000211.1:0-2376 GCA_051868095.1 Butyricicoccus sp.
TACGCCTATTCTCGTGAACTGGTGAATGGGGACAGCATCTATGACTTCGATGTGACCAAGCTTTCGGTCAACACGCTTGATGTGGGGCTTGCCGGCATTGAGGTCTATGACCTGCTGCGCGACGAATATGACATCCAGATTGAGTTCGGTGATCTGGGCAATATTCTGGCATATCTGTCGATCGGTGACCGGCTGCGTGAGATTGAACGTCTGGTCGGCGCGCTGTCCGAGGTGCGCCGCCGCTTTGGCGGGGACGGTACCACGCTTATGAAACAGGAATATATCGACCCGGAGGTTGCCGTTTCTCCGCAGAATGCGTTTTATGCAGCCAAGGAGTCGCTGCCGCTGCGCGAAACGGTTGGCCGGGTGTGCAGTGAGTTTGTCATGTGCTATCCGCCCGGCATCCCGATTCTCGCTCCGGGAGAACGCATTACAAAGGAAATCCTCGATTATATCGAGTACGCCAAAGAAAAAGGCTGTTCGATGACCGGCCCGGAGGACGCTGAGATCCTGCGGCTGAACGTACTCAAGGGAGGAGTGTAACATGGAATACTGGTTTTCCGAAATGCAGACGCCCAACGTCAAGCTGTCCATCCGCGTCGATCATCAGCTTTACAGCGGACAAAGCGATTACCAGCGCATTGACGTATTTGAGTCGCCTGAATTTGGCCGCTTCTTGACGCTGGACGGTTATATGATGCTTACCGAAAAGGATGAATTTATTTACCATGAAATGATTACCCATGTGCCCTTGGCGGTGCATCCTCATGTGCGCGACGTGCTCGTGATCGGCGCAGGCGACGGCGGCGTAGTCCGAGAGTTAGTGCGCTATCCGGAGATCGAGCACATTGACATGGTGGAGATTGATCCGCAGGTAGTCGAGGTTTGTAAAGAGTATCTGCCACAAACGGCGTGTTGTCTGGATGACCCGCGTCTGAGCATCCATTATGAGGATGGCCTGAAATATGTGCGTACCCGCCACAACTGCTATGACCTCATCATTGTTGATTCGACTGACCCATTCGGCCCCGGGGAAGGGCTGTTTACCCGCGAATTTTACGGCAACTGCTACAAAGCTCTGCGTGATGATGGCATCATGGTCAATCAGCACGAAAGCCCATTCTATGAGGAGGATGCGGTTGCCTGCCAACGCGCACATAAGCGCATTGTGGAGTCGTTCCCAATCAGCCGTGTTTATCAGGCCCATATCCCGACCTATCCATCCGGACACTGGCTGTTCGGCTTCGCATCCAAAAAGTATCATCCACTAAAGGATTTGGATGCGGCGCGTTGGAATGCACGCGGCCTTTCCTGCAAATATTACACGACCATGCTGCATCGTGGTGCATTTTATATTCCGGCATATGTGGAGGAGCTTTTAAAAGATGTGGAACCCGAATGTTGAAACCTTTCTGGCATGCGACGCGGCATATGAAGACGCTGAAACCATTCTGTTCGGTGCGCCGTATGACTCGACGACTTCGTTCCGACCGGGCACCCGCTTCGGCCCGCACGCGATCCGCTCGGAATCGTTTGGTCTGGAAAGCTATTCGCCCTATCAGGATCGTGACCTGATCGACTATGCGATTCTGGATATTGGGGATCTGGAGCTGCGGTTTGGCGGCCCGGAATCGGCGCTTGCAGATATCGAGGACTGTGCGGCGCATATCCTCGCAGAAAGTAAGCGGCCGTTTCTGCTCGGCGGCGAGCATCTGGTGACACTTGGTGCGTTCCGTGCAGTCGCCAGAAAGTATCCCGATATACATATGATCCATTTTGACGCTCATACCGACCTGCGCGAGGACTATCTGGGCGAACCGCTGTCGCATGCCTGCGTTATCCGTCGCTGCTGGGATATCATTGGGGATGGCCGAATCTTCCAGTTCGGCATCCGCTCGGGCGACCGGGAGGAATGGCGTTGGGGAAGCACCCATGTGGAAACCCATCGTTTTTGTCTGGACGGACTGCATGAAGTCGTAGAGCGGCTTCAGGGCAAGCCGGTCTACTTCACACTCGATCTGGACGTGCTCGACCCGTCAGTATTCCCGGGTACCGGTACGCCGGAGCCGGGCGGCGTAACCTTTAATGCACTGCGTGAGGCGGTTACGCTCGTCTGCGGCAAACTGAACATCGTTGGCTGTGATGTGAATGAACTCAGCCCACACTATGATGCGAGCGGCGCATCCACAGCAGTAGCCTGTAAAATTGTGCGCGAAATGCTGCTCGCGCTGCAACGATAACCACATACATCAAGGAGGAAAATTTCTATGGGAAAAGCGCTTATTATTGGTTGCGGCGGCGTTGCCGGTGTTGCAATTCATAAATGCTGCCAGAACAGCGAGGTTTTTGAGGAAATCTGCATTGCCAGCCGCACCA
>JBJDZO010000212.1:0-2373 GCA_051868095.1 Butyricicoccus sp.
CTCGATGCCATCATAAACCAGATTGCCGTAAATATCATCTGCGATGACGTAAACGTTGTGCTTGACGCACACCTCCGCGATGGCCTGCAGCTCCTCACGGGAATATACCATGCCCGTCGGGTTGGAGGGCGAGTTGAGCATAAATACCTTAGTGTTGTCGGTGATAGCGGCTTCAAGCTGCTCTGCCGTAATCTTGAAGTGCTGCTCCTCAGTTGCAGCAACGATTACCGGCTTTGCACCCGCCTGCTTGACCATCTCGCTGTACGACAGCCAATACGGCGCCGCAATAACGACTTCGTCACCCGGATTGCACAGCACCATCAGCGCAATATAGATCGCATGCTTTGCGCCGGACGCAACAACTACCTGATTGGGTTCATATTTGAGACCATATTCCTGTTCCAAACGGTAGCAGGCCGCCTTGCGCAGATCCATCATACCTGCTGCGGGCGTATACTTGGTCATATTGCGTTCAATCGCGGAAATACCAGCCTGTTTGATATGCTCGGGCGTGGGGAAATCGGGTTCACCCGCACCAAAACCTACCACATCAACGCCTGCGGCCTTCATCTCCTTGAACATACTATCAATTACAAGCGTGGTGGACGCCTGCACCTGCGAAGCAATCGCAGAAATCGGCTTAAGCTCTTGTAGCACTTTCAACTGCCCCCTTCTAAATCACAAGTTTATTATACTATGTGCATCCCGTTTTTGCAAGTATGCATCTGAGAAATTGCAAAATCAGGGTGACCAATTATCAAAGAGCATTTTGGGGATTCCTGTCTCTTTTGACGAATCACGGGTTTCCTGATGCATCCTCCGCAAAGATCACGAGCGCCCTTCCCTGTCTGATTTCAATCGAGAATTGTTCCTCAACCGCTTCATTGGATACAGAAATTACGCAGGAACGAGTGAGTTCTGCATTTTGAAGCGGATATTTCATGCCGCGCATCGTTACGCCGGTCAACTTTCCGTCCAGAGGGATGAGCGAAATATACCGTTTTGCATTCCTGCGGAAAAACTGCATGCATCCACCTGTATGCAGGAATACCGTATTCTGGCGGTCGATGACTGTCAGCCGCGCACCTGATTCATATACACTTTCGCACAGCAGCAGGTTCGCCAGCAGATGGTCGAGTCGTCCGCCGGTCGCACAGGCAAGCGTCAGGTCTTTGCAGCCGCGCTCGATTGCGAGTGCTGCACAGTGTTGGGTATCGGTATCGTCCTTTTCCGGAACCAGCCGTACCAGCTCCCCGCAGGCAATCGCTTCCCGGCTGGAATCGAAGTCCGCAACTACCACATCCGGCGTGATTCCGAGCTGTGCGGCGTATTTCATGCCGCCGTCGGCACACAGCACAAGGCATTCCGGATTTTCCCGCAGGAAATCACGGACATATCCCAAGTCATCGCACGGCGCAGCCGACAAAATCAGCGCCCGGCGCCCTTCCCAAGCTCCCATTGCTTCAAATCCTTTACGCTTTCATAGAGTTTCACATAGCTTTCATGGCGGCTGCGGGCAATTTTGCCCGCTTCCACCGCTTCCAGCACCGCGCAGCCCTTTTCCTTGACATGCGCGCAGCCGGTAAACCGGCACTGACCGATATAGGGTGCAAATTCGCGGAAGGCATATTGCAGGTCCTCGCGCAGTACCAGATCCATCTGCTCGGTGTCGAACGACGAAAATCCCGGCGTATCCGCCAAATAGCCATCGTCCAGCGGCACCAGTTCAATATGCCGCGTGGTATGGCGTCCGCGGCCGATGCGATCGGAAATCGCGCCGACTTCCGCCCCAAAGCCGGGCAGCAGACGATTGAGCAGACTGGATTTACCCACGCCGGAATTGCCGGCAAATGCCGCGGTTTTGCCCGCAATGGCCGCCCGCAGCTTGTCCACACCTTCTCCAGTCTCTGCACTGACCGCAATTACACGGATTCCAGCCAGCTCATAGCTTGCAATCAGCCCGTCACCGCTGTCCAGATCGGTCTTATTCACTACAACCATTGGCTCAATGCCCTTATTCTCCGCAATCGCAATGACCTTATCGATCAGGAATGGATCGGTAACCGGCGGTGCGGCCGACGCGACCGCAACCAGCAAATCAATGTTCGCAAGCGCCGGGCGGATGAGCTGATTGCGGCGCGGCGCAATCTCCATCAGATAGCCAGTGCCGTCCGGCTGCATGCCGACCGTCACACGATCCCCGACAATCGGCTTGCCTACGGTTTTGCGGAATTTTCCCCGCGCCTTACATTCGATAACGCCATCGGCGGTATCTACATAGTCGAAACCGCCGATGCCTTTCAAAATCGTTCCGGTAATATCAAAAAAGTCGCTCCTTTAATTAAACGTCACAGTGGTCGATCGTTTTTCGCC
>JBJDZO010000213.1:0-2350 GCA_051868095.1 Butyricicoccus sp.
GAAGCTATTGAACAGGGTTTTAAGGTCTGCGCCTATTCGGGAGAAATCCCAGCAGACCGGTTCAAATACGGTGTATGCCTGCAAGCTGCGGATTCCCTGCATGTCTGCGAGCGGGTGGACGTGGAGACCGGGCGGACGGTACAATACGTGCCGCATGTCCACTTGGACAAGATTAACCGTTGGATGGATGGGTGTTTCTGGCTGTATGATAACCGCGTCGCCGAAGCGGACGAGGCAGAAAGTGTACTGAAGGTCTTCGAGCAGGCATACCGCCGCTATGATTGCCGGGTGTTTCTGGTGGACAATCTGATGACCGTACGCGCATGTAAGCGGGAATCAGACTTCTACCAAGCACAGGCAGATTTTACGATTAAGCTGCGGAAATTTGCCGAGCGATTCGGTGTGTGCGTGCATCTGGTTGTACATCCCCGGAAAACTGGCGGAAAAGCCGTGTCTGACAATGACGAGGTGGGCGGACTGTCTACCATCACCAATATTGCATGTGCGGTGTTCTCTATGCGTCGGTTGAACGAGGAAGAAGCCCAAGAAAACGGCTGCGATTCGGTCATTTCCTGCATCAAAAACCGCATGTATGGGCAACTCGGTGATGTACCATTACACTTTATCGCGAAATCAAAAAGATTTGTACAGCGTGGTGGAATGGAAAAACCTTTCTCTTGGAATACAGATTACGCACAGACGTTGGAAAAGCTCGAAGACCCGCCGTTTTAGGAGAAAATATGCGCGAAGAATACGCAAAGCTGGCTTATCATGGAAAACCCGCGCCGGACGGATTGCCAGCGGAAGAAGTTCCGGCCTATATCATGCTGCGCGAACTATACCGCCTGCACAAGGCGGGTGAAATCCCCGCAGACACGGCAGCAATCCTCAAAAAGCCGATTATGGAGTACCCGAATTGCCCTGTCATGGAACGCGCCTCACTGCTTCGATATTTCTTTCCTAATGTGCTTGGCCGGGCGCAAAACGGCGAAAAAGCCGCATGGGAGGAAGTAATGCAGCTATTCGAAGAATACGCAAAGCTTCCTTTGGACACTTGGACTGCCGTGCTTTGATTTGAGGATATGACCCCGTGGAATTGCAAGAAAGGAATGACAACACGCGATGATTCACAGCAACAACATAGACAATGCCGAAGCGGTCTTTGACGCGATTTTTAAAGGCTTCGGTGACTACGCGCCGAAAAAGCGGCGGCTCGTTATAGATTTCAAGGACAGTAACGGAATAGACCTCAATCGGGAGTTGCTCACGATGCAGCCCATCGGAACAACGTTGAAACAGCTTGTAGATAGTATTCGGCTCGAAATTTCTGCAACCGGCGGAAAACTGATGGGCGTTACTGAACTCACGAACACACCGCGCCTAATTTACATCGCGCCGGGTTACTTGGAAGAAACCATGACCGAAATGGGCTTTCAAATCCCCACAGATATTGAAGCCGCGGTAAAGAGCGATCCGACTTTTCAACCGGTCAATCTGGACGAGCTCATACGCGAATGGTCGAAGAAATAGGCATGAAAAATGGCAAGCCCTCCACGGCCTGCCATTCTTTTTCCCACTCGATCTATACTTGTGACACTTTCATTCTACACGAGCGGGAGGAATTACACAATGACCAACGAAGAGCTGGCCGCGCTGGCCAAAGCGGGAGACCGGCAGGCACTGGCGCAGTTGTGGGAACAAAACAAAGGGCTGCTGTTTACGCTGTTCCGAAAGCTGGCCGGTCGAGCGGGCGCAAGGATGGCCGCTATGGGCGTGACATGGGAGGACGTGGAGCAATGCTTCTATCTGGCTATCGTGGACGCTGCGGCGCTCTATGAGCTGGATAGAGGAATGTCTTTCGCGTCGTTTCTGGCCTATCCGGTGAAATCACAATTCTTTGAGCTGATCGGCTGGCGCACCGAACGGCAGAAGCATGACCCGCTCGGACAGTGCCTTAGCCTTGATGAACCGATTGACGCGGAGGACGGAAAGCAGACACGCGGCGATCTGGTTCCTGATTCAGAGGCCGCACAGCCATTCGAGGACGCTGAGAAACAGCTTTTCACAGAGCAGCTCCACACAGCCTTGGAAGAGTGCCTAGGCACGCTGGATACACGACAGGCGGAGGCGGTACGCTGCCGGTACTTTAGCGGTCTGACACTGGCCGAGACTGGGACGCGGCTTGGCTGCAACCCTGAACGTGCGCGACAGCTTGAAAACAAAGGACTTCGCAAACTGCGATACCCGCAGAATACAAGGCGGCTGAAGCAGTTCCGAGACGAAATCATTGGCACACAAGCCTATCGCGGGACAAGCCTTAGTGCATGGAAGTGTAGCGGAAACAGCGTAG
>JBJDZO010000214.1:0-2348 GCA_051868095.1 Butyricicoccus sp.
AATACGGCATGCTGCTCGTGCTGATCGCAATGATCCTCATCATTTCGATTCTGGAGCCGAATTTCATGCAGGTCTCCAACTTCACCAACGTCTTTAAACAGATTTCGGTTTACGCCATCATCGGCTATGGCGTCACCTTTATCATCATCACCACCGGCATTGACCTCGGTCTCGGCGCATACATGGCACTGGCCGGTGTTGTCGCGGCCTACATTGCGCAGACCGAGCTGCCCGGTATTGTATCCGTGCTGGCGGGCGCCGCAGTCGGCATGGTGATCGGTCTGGTCAATGGCCTCATCATCTCGATTTCCAAAATCCCGCCCTTTATCGTCACGCTTGGCATGACCACCATCACCCGCGGCACCGCGCTGCTGATTACGGACGGCAAGCCGGTTTCCCGCCTGAGCGAAAGCTTCCGTTGGTGGGGCGGCGGCCGCCTGTTCGGTATCCCGACCCCGATTGCATGGCTGATCGTGCTGACCATCATCAGTTGGATTCTGCTCGACCACATGAAGTTTGGCCGCTATACACGCGCCATTGGCGGCAACGAAAAGGCTGCTGTCATCTCTGGTATTAACATTTTCAAATACAAGGTGCTGATTTACACCTTCTCCGGTCTTTGCTGCGGTCTTGCCGGCGTGATTCTGGCCGCCCGCGTCGCTTCCGGTTCTCCAAGCGCGGCGGACGGCTATGAGCTGGACGCCATCGCAGGCAGCGTCATCGGCGGCACCAGCATGATGGGCGGCACCGGTTCCATCTTCGGCGTTCTGATCGGCGCAATGGTCATCGGCGTATTGAACTCCGGCCTTAACATGCTCGGCGTTTCTTCCTACTGGCAGGAAATCGTCAAAGGTGTTATCATTATTGTAGCCGTCATCGTAGACGAACGCAAAAACCGGGCAAAAGCCTGACCGACAAACAACGAGGTGAATCATTATGACATCCAAAGAACGTGTACAATGTGCCTTTGCACACAAGCAGCCGGACAAGATGCCGGTTGATTTCGGCGGTATGAGCTGCTCGCAGATGCATGTCACCATTGTCGATAAGCTCCGGCAGTATTATGGGCTGGAGAAACGTCCCATCAAGCTATGGGATGTGTTTGGCATGACCGGTCTGATCGATGACGATCTCAAGGACGCGATCGGTGTCGATGTGGAGATGGTCAAAGCATATGGCGGCTGCTTCGGCATTACCGACACCGGAAAATGGAAGGAAGCCCGGCTGTTTGATGTCGATCTGCTGGTTCCCGAACAGATGGAGCTTGCGGATGACGGAAAGGGCGGACTGTATGTATTTCCGCAGGGTGACCGCACCGCGCCCCCGAGCGGTCATATGCCGGCCGGCGGCTTCTATTTCGATAATATCGAGCGTCAGCCGGAAATCGATGAGGACAATATGGATCCCGCGGACAACCTCGAGGAATACGGCAAAATCACGGACGCAGCGCTTGCTTATTACCGCACCGAGCTGGAAAAATACCGCGGCAGCAAACGTGCGGTTGTACTCGACCCGGGCGGCGCAGCGCTCGGCGATGCGGCACAGGTACCCGGCCCCGGCCTCAAACATCCGAAAGGCATTCGCAGCATAGCCGACTGGTACATGGCGCCGCTGCTGTATCCGGATTATGTACACGAAATTTTCACCCGGCAGACCGATCTTGTCCTTGAAAACTGGCAGAAGCTGTACGACATCGCAAAGGATATTGTAGATATCATTTATGTCTGCGGCACCGATTTCGGCAGTCAGGCTTCGCAGATGTGTTCGGCTGCTGCGTTTGATGAATTTTATCTGCCGTATTATCAGAAAGTCAACAACTGGGTTCACAAAAACACGAATTGGCACACGCTCAAGCATTCGTGCGGCGCAATTTATCCCTTCATTCCGAGGCTGATCGACGCAGGCTTCGATTCGCTCAATCCAGTGCAGTGCTCGGCCACCGGCATGGACCCGCAGCGGCTCAAGGATGACTTCGGCGACCGGATCCTGTATTGGGGCGGCGGCGTGGACACTCAGAAGGTGCTGCCGTTCGGCACTCCGCAGGAAGTCCGTGAGCAGGTGCTCGAGCGCTGTGAAATTTTCTCGAAAAATGGCGGCTATATCTTCAACTCCATTCATATCGTGCAGTGCGGTACCCCGATTGAAAATGTCGTGGCAATGATTGACGCGGTGCATGAGTTTAACGGCGACAAATAACCTCATCTTCTTCTCTCGCGGATGCGGCAGGTTTTTCGAACCTGCCGCTGTCTGTCGTTCAGACAAAAAATTTCAGTCGTTCGGCGTTTGGTGAATGTATAGCAAATCACTAAAATATTGCACTTTTCCCGAAGCCTTTACAAAGGGTGTAA
>JBJDZO010000215.1:0-2330 GCA_051868095.1 Butyricicoccus sp.
CTGAACAGCCCAGTGGGCTGTTCAGCGGTCGCCTTGGCGAAGCCACGCGACCGGAGGCCCGCCTGCCCCGCTTGCGGCGGCTGCGCACGAGGGCTATAATAACAGTGTATCAACCGAAAAGGAGCTTCCGCCATGATTTACACCGTTACCCTCAATCCTTCGCTCGATTACATCGTGGATGTGGACACGTTTCAGCTGGGCCGCACCAACCGCACCGCTGCGGAACAGATCCAGCCGGGCGGCAAGGGCATCAATGTATCGCGCATGCTGAAAGGGCTTGGCATCGACAGCGTGGCGTTTGGCTTTGCCGCAGGCTTTACCGGGGAGGAAATCTGCCGCCGCCTGTCTGAACTGGGGCTGCATACCGATTTCATCCGCGTGGAACAGGGGATGTCACGCATCAACTTCAAGCTGCGCACGATCGAGGGCACCGAGGTCAATGGGCGTGGTCCGACGCTGGAA
This sequence comes from Butyricicoccus sp., assembly GCA_051868095.1. Classification (GTDB taxonomy): domain Bacteria; phylum Bacillota; class Clostridia; order Oscillospirales; family Butyricicoccaceae; genus Butyricicoccus_B. The sequence goes on from JBJDZO010000215.1 coordinate 463, forward strand.
ACACGGCATCTGGACGCGCTCGCGGCGCGGCTGGAGGGCTTGCGGCCAGGGGATGTGCTGTGCCTGTCAGGCAGCACGCCCGCAGGTGTGCCGGGGACGATTTACCGCGATTTGGCCGCGAAAGCGGCGGCAGCCGGGGCGAAAACGGTGGTGGACGCGGCGGGAGAACTGCTGACCGACGCGCTCGCGGCGCGGCCTTTTCTGGTGAAGCCCAACCAGCATGAGCTGGGCGCGCTGTTCGGCGTGGAAATTCGCACGCGGGGAGAGACCGTTTCCTATGCGAAGCAGCTTCAGGCGCGCGGCGCACGGAATGTGCTGGTGTCGCTCGGCGGCGCGGGAGCGGTGCTTGCAGCCGAAAGCGGGGAAGTGCTCGAGCTGGCCGCGCCCCGCGGCACGGTCGTGAATACGGTCGGCGCAGGCGACAGCATGGTAGCAGGCTTCCTTGCGGGCTGGCAGGAACGGCCGGATGCGGCGCATGCGCTGCGCATGGCGGTGGCGGCAGGCAGCGCCTCGGCGTTCTCGGAGGGGTTCGCCGGACGCGAAAGCGTGGAAAAATTGTATCAGGAACTGGGAAACCCGGCGCTTATTCTCGGATAAGCGCCGGGTTTTGGGTTCAGGAGGCAAGTTTGTCTTCGATGGTGTCCCTCACCGTATGGGGGAGTGCGCGCAGTTCTTCACGGCTCAAACCCGCGGTTGCGACCGCCGGATGAATCGTGACTTTGACTTCAGCCGGGCGAATGAGCATGTGGTTGTTTTCCATCAGGCGGAAGGAACCGTCAATCGTAACCGGCACAACCGGTACACCGGCACGCGAAGCAATGCGGAATGCGCCCGCCTTAAATTCGCGCATCGGGCCGCCGCGGGAGCGTGTGCCCTCGGGGAAGATGGTCAGGCCATGGCCGCTTTCAAGCAGCTTTGCGCCGTCTATGATGGTCTGTGCACCTGCACGCGGGCTGCTGCGGTCGACAAACAGGCAGTGCAGATAGCGCATCCAGGTGCGGATACCCGGAATGCGGTCGATCTCCTGCTTGGCAACCAGACCGCGCGGTTCGCCCACGCAGGACAGCATGATTGGGATATCAAAGTAGCCCTGATGGTTGGCAACCACCATAAAAACGCCTTGCGGCAGGTTTTCCTGCCCGGAAACCGTCACCTTGGCGCCGGCAAGTCTCAGCAGGCGGCGCGCCCAGTTTTTGACGAAATGAGCCACATAGCGGTCGGCTTTGACGCTGTTGGTCTTGGCCAGATGGTGGATGTACAGGCTGGCCGGAATACAGATGAGCAGATACAGCCAGAAATAGGCGAACCAGATGAGTGTGCGCACCATGGATTTATTCCTCCTTTGGTTTGTCCAAAAAGCGCAGTTCGGTGTGGTAAGCGTGATAGAGAAGCGCGAACGAGATGAAAAATGCTGCAATCTCTGCAATCGGGAACGACCACCAGAGTGCGTTGAGGCCGTACAGCTTGCCGAGCACCCATGCGACCGGCAGGATGACAACGAGCTGACGGCAGACCGATACAATCAGGCTGGCCATGCCGCGGCCAATGGCCTGAAAGATGGTCGAATTGATGATGCCGAATGCCGCGCCAAGGAACGACCAACTGATCGTGCGCAGCGCAGGCACGCCGGTTTCCAGAAGCGCCTGCGTGGCCGCCGCGTCCTTGGCATCCGCAAACAGCATAAGCATTTTGTCCGGAATCAGCTGGAACACAACCAAACCGAGCAGCATAATACAGAATGCCCCGCACAGCGCCACTCGATACGCGCTCATCAGGCGCGCGCGGTTATGTGCGCCGTAGTTGTAGCCCATAACGGGCAGTGCGCCCTGATTGATGCCGAATACCGGCATGAAGACAAAGGTTTGCAG
>JBJDZO010000216.1:0-2328 GCA_051868095.1 Butyricicoccus sp.
CCGGGGTCAGTCTGCGGTGCAAATCCATGGTTTGAAGCCGCTCCACATTCTGCTCTGCAATCGCCTCGCTGCATTTCCACAGCGTTTTCAGCTCGTCATAGGACATTTCACGCAGCCGCGCCAAAAGCTGTTCGGTATTCGGCAAAAACTGCGGCAGACCGCGGCAGGCAAAACTATCGGTGTCCACATTCATTTTCTTGGCGGGCGATACAATAATTCGCATGGAAAGCCCCCTTCCGTTTGTCCTTTTCTGTTATTATACTGTTCCGCGCGCGCAAGGTCAATGAAAACCCTTCCGCCGTGCAGGCTCCAAAAAACCCGCCCGGTATTCTGCCGGGCGGGTTCTGCTTACAGGTTCAGTTCCTTTTTAAAGCGGGAGTACATGGTGGTCGCCTGATAGAGCGCCGCCGCCGGATTGTGTCCCAGTACGCGGTCCTTAACAACCATCACGGTCGTCGGCGCGGCCGAGTGTTTGAGAAACAGGGTGTCATGGCCGACACACAGACCGATCACGATGTTGAAATCGGTGCCTTCGGCTTCCAGCACCTTGGCCTGCATCACCGGATTGCACATGGATTCATGTCCGCAGCCGCGATTCAGCTTTTTCTCCTCGGGTACGCCGATTTCGGTTTTATCCACCGCGCCAACCTTACAGCCGACCGCATAATACCGAATGCCATGCGCCTTGAGGATACGGGTGAAAATATTGGTCTCGTGCATCAGGCCCACACACGACGCGATGCCGATGTATTGGTAGCCCATCCGCTTGATGAACTCAATGGTTTCCTCTACGCGGGTCAAACGGCCGTAGAACTCGCCCTCAATGCAGGCAGATACCAGAGAAATTTCCTTTTCATCCGGATGGTCCTCGTAAACCTTCATCGCCTCCGCGAGCAGTTCCAGATCGACCTTCCCGGTCAGGCAGAACGGCGGATACTTGCTTTCATCCTTACTGCGGCATGCGAGTACCGCACAGTCCGCACAGCTATGCGTGCATTTTTCAGCCATTTCATCTTCCTCCTTCAAAATTCGTCTTATGCTTTGGAAACTGCCGGTTCTGCGGTCTGCTTATCCATGCCGCCGCCCGAGCAGCAATCATCCCCGCCGCCGGAAGCCGGAATGGAAGCCGGATCAGCAGACGGTGCGGATGCGCTGGACGTTTCTCCCTCTGAACCCGAATCGATGCCGATTTCATCCGCCGAATAGGTATCCGGTACACCGTCAAAGAATGCGTAGCAGTTGTCGGTGAACGCCTGCGCATCGGTATCCGCTTTCAGTATGCCGATGTCGGCAAGCTGCTGCACACTCTGCAACACCGCGTCATAGCCGCCCTGTACCGAAGGCTTATAGTTGTAGGAGGACAGCAGCTTTGCGTTGAATTCCAGCTCACCGCTTACATATTTCTTGTCGAGCTGAATCTGTGCGGCTTCCCGCGGATTTTCATTCACCCATGCAGAGGCCTTCAGGACCGCACGAGTAAATGCAGCCGCAGCCTCCGGACGCTCCGCCGCCAGCTTGGCGCTGACAAACGATGCGCAGCAGTATTCATTCTGATATGCCGGGTCGGTGGCCGTGTCCAGAATCGTTACAAGATCATACTGATCGGCAAACTGGGATACATTCGGGTCGGTGGCCGCAATGACGTCAATCGAACCATTTTCCAGCGCCTGACCGAGATCAGCTGCCGAGAATACAACAAACTCTACTTCGGGAGCCTTTTCGTCAAAGCTGATGCCTGCATCTGCCAGCGCACGCTTGGTAATGATGGTTTCCGAACCAGCCAGACCGGTTACGCCGATGCGCTTGCCCTTGAGGTCGCTGACCAAAGCAATGCCCGAATCCTTCGGCGCAACAATCTTCACGCAGCCAGTGTGCATACCGGAAGTCATTTTGATTGCAAGTCCATTCTCAATTGGCTGAAGGAATTTGCCGATCAGGCCAAAGCCTGCATCAACCTGATCCGCGCCGACAATCTCCTGAATATGCGAAGCATCGATCTGAATCATTTCCGCATCCAGTCCCTCGGCTTCGTAAAGGCCAAGCTCATAGGCCACATGCAGCGGCGCATGGCACAGTCCGGGGGAATAGCCAATGCGGATATGCTGCAGGCCAGAGGTGGATTCAGCGGACGCCGCCGGGTCGGACGGTGTGCCGCAGGCACTGAGCGCCAGTGCAGCGGCTGCAAGCAGCAGGCTGAGAATTCTCTTTTTCATGATAAAACTCCTTTTATGTATGAATTTTGGATTTACAAATAATAATCCGGCTCGAGGATGGTGCCGCCGTAGTTGAGCAGGCGAAGCACCTCGGCATGGTAGTACAAAAACTCGT
>JBJDZO010000217.1:0-2325 GCA_051868095.1 Butyricicoccus sp.
GTTTTGAATCAGTTGCGATTCCTTCATTTTTGTTTCCCCCGATAACCCCCTTCAAAAAAGACCATTTGAAAGGTATTTATGGTTTTACTGGGTTTCTGCTCTTTACTGGTTCTTTATTTAGAAAAGTCGCGTAAGAAGGAATATAAGAAAAATTACGGAAAAATCGTCGCAGTGAGCAGCAGTAACCCAGTAGACTCACAATCTTGCCGCTTCACCGCGTAGGGTGAAACCGTGCCATTCCGCAGTTCCGTTAGGACTACTGTTTCTGGTTTCATATCCGCGTTCACGCAGCTTTCTGCTGAACGGCCGCTGTGTCATCCTGTATTCGCCGTTTTCAGCGCACCATTCATCGTACTTTGCACGAAGCATTTTATTGGTTACACGCGCGCCTTCTCGCACCACGCAGCATTCCTCGAAGAATTGGGAGAATGTATCCATTTCCTCTTTATACGCGCGGTTGGCTGTTTCAACGATATCTGGCGGAATGATGCCGTTCTGCTGCCAGTCCAAGCATCCCTGTACCGCCCATGCCAGAATACCCGGCATCTCTGTTGCCATGATCTTTGCTGGGAAATTCTTGTCCCGCTCCTGCTCGGTGAAGGTGTTGGTGAACGGCATAATCTTTACGCGTCGCCAGATAGAGTTTGTCGTATCACGGATGTCAGGTTTGTGATTGACCGCAAGGAACACTTTGAACTGCGGGATGTACTCAAAGAATTCTCCGTACAGGAATCGAGTCACCAGCTTATCGCCGCCTGTCATGGATTTGATCAGCGACTCTGCCATGCGCTTGCCTTCCTCCATCTCAATCGCAGAAACGAAACGCGCACCTTTAAGGCGGGCGATGTCATTATTGACGCTTTCGTTCTTTTTCTGCATAAAGGTGTCGGAGGAGGTGCTTTGCGCGTATCCGTTCAGCAGTGCTGCGAAGATATTCAGCATCGTGCTTTTACCGTTACTGCCGGTGCCGTACAGAATGAAGATTGCCTGCTCGGAGATATCGCCGGTCAGCGCATAGCCCAGCGCTTTCTGGATGTAGCGCATATACTCTTTATCACCGCCAGTAATCTTCTCCATGAGCTGCGACCAAAGCGGGATTGCACAATTCGGGTCGTACGGTGCTGCGCAGATCCGCGTAATGAAGTCCTTGTGGTCGTGGGGCTGTAGCTTTCCTGTACGCAGGTCAATGGTGCCGTTTTGACAATTCAGTAGCCATGGATTTTGATCCAATTGCTCGCTACGCACCGTAATCGTCGGCATGCCAGATGCAATATCCAGAAGTGCCTTCAATCGACTATTGGATTCCGATTTCAGCGAATGCTGAATCAGTGCCTTGCGCCGATCGCCATCGGGAAGCAGGTCTGCGTCGTGGATGATGTTGCGGACGCATTCAATTGCGTAGGTGATAATCTTGCCGGTGTCATCCTGCTCCCAGCGCTTGCCGTTCCAGATAAACCATTTCTTGTAGATGGTGCAGTATTTGACTTGATCTTTGAACATGGCCGCGAAACGCTCTGCGTTACCGACATCGGTCAGCTTGTATTCCATGCTCTCTGCTTCGGGCTGATAGCGGGTGATGCTCTTAGCGATTGCCACCACAGTCTCATCATCCAATGGTGGGGCTAGCCGATCTTTGTTCTCGGCGCGAAGCGTTGCAATGATACCTTCTTCACCGACACCCTTGCGGCGCAGTGCGCCTGCCAGCGAGGTTAGATGATTGTTGCGACCGCCTTCGGATATCTTCTTGCGGGGAGCGGGATCTGCAGCCTTCTTTCTGACTGTGAACTTGGTACCAACCTTGCGGATTTCCTCCACCAGCCATGAGGGCATGTCCGCTGCCTGCATATCGAAGGGTGACTTTCCGTTGTCCCATGTGTACTGTCTGCCGCTGCTGTGAATGCTGGGTGCAGCTACAATCATACCGCCCTGTGTGCGAACATCGAGGCCGTCACGGAACCCCACAACATTTTTGAGGCACAGTTCCTCCGTATACTTGAAGATATAGTGCTTGCCGCCACCGCCAGTCGTTGCCGTGATCGTATCCGGCAGGATTTCAAACTCATCCATGAGCATTGCCAGACTGCCTTCACCGCCGTGACGGGTGTCCACATCCAAGGCGACAAGACCGCTGCGTTCTCCCATGGGAATGCCAATGTTAGCCGATGGCGTTTTTGACCACCATGATTTGATCTTTTCAGGATCAGTCGTTGCTTCTTCATTCCAGTTTTTGATGCGCGGATGCTTACCTTTTGCAGTACACATTGCGCCCTGCCTGCAGGAACAGTTGCCGTCCTGCTTGACCCAGTGGAGCGGGAACACTGGAAT
>JBJDZO010000218.1:0-10303 GCA_051868095.1 Butyricicoccus sp.
GTGCCGTATATGTCTGGAGATGAGTATTATGTGCGCGGCTGCACGGCGCTGCTGGATGCGGTTGGGGGAGCCATTCACCATATTGGCAATGTCCACAAGTACGCAAGACCGGAGGACCGGCCAGAAAAGACGCTTTTCGTAATTACGACCGATGGGATGGAAAACGCCAGTCGGCGTTATGATTATGCGCGTGTCCGTCGGATGATTGAGCGCCAGAAGGAACGGTATGGATGGGAATTCCTGTTTTTGGGCGCAAACATCGATGCCGCGGCGGAAGCGAGACGCTTTGGCATTCATGAAGACCGGGCGGTTAATTACCGCTGTGATGCTGAGGGCACTGCTCTGAATTTTGATGTCATCAGTGAGGCGGTATGCAGTGTGCGCAGAGGAACCGAACTGGACGAGCGATGGAAGGCACGCATTGAAGAAGATTACAGAAAACGGAGGGAAAACAAATGATTGGCGCAATTCTGGGCGATATCATCGGCAGCCCGTATGAGTTTGATATGGGGGACAAGACCAAGGGTTTCCCCCTGTTTTCCCCGGATTCACACTTTACCGATGATACTGTTATGACACTGGCTGTAGCGAAGGGCTTTCTGGACGGGCCGATGGATGCGGATGAGCAAACGCTGCGGAAAAGCATCGTGCATGCGATGCGGGAACTGGGCAGACAATACCCGGATGCCGGATATGGCGGGCGGTTTGGCGCATGGCTTCGCGGGGAAAACGATGCGCCGTATCACAGCTTTGGCAATGGTTCTGCCATGCGGGTATCATCGGCTGCATGGCTGTATCAGGAGCTGGATGCAGTTCGGCGTGCGGCGCGTATTTCCGCCGAGGTAACACACAACCATCCGGAGGGCATCAAAGGCGCGGAAGCGACCGCAGCGGCCATTTTTCTGGCCCGAACCGGGCACAGCAAAGCGGAAATCAAGGCGTACATCGAGCAGACATTTGGCTATGACCTGAGCCGTACCTGCGATATGATCCGGCCGGGATACCATCATGTTGAAAGCTGCCAGCAGACCGTACCCGAAGCCATTACCGCATTTCTGGAAGGGGAAAGCTTTGAAGATGTCATTCGCACCGCAGTTTCTCTCGGCGGGGACTGCGACACCCTGACTGCAATTGCTGGAAGCATCGCGGAAGGGTTTTACGGTGTTTCGGACGCACTGCAGGCGGAATGCCGCAGCCGTCTGACCGGTGATCTTCTGGAGATTTTGGATCGGTTCGAAGCAGCAAGGAAAAAACAGGGATAAATATACGTAAAAAAAGCGGCAGATTCGAAAGAGTCTGCCGCTTTTGGCTCAGAAAAACGGAAGGGATCAGGCTTCGCCAACCGTTACCCAGATATTATTCTTCGCGTTCGATTCCAGACAGGCATCGACAAACTCGATACCGCGCACCCCGTCTTCGACCGTCGGATATCGGAAGGTGCCCGGGTCGCCGCCGGTTTTGCGGGCAATCAGATTTACGCAGAAACCGCGGTACAGATTGCCGAACGCCTCATAGAAGCCCTCAATATGGCCGGACGGCAGACGGCACAGCTCCTTGGCGGCCGGATACAGATAGCCACGGTTGGTGGTGTAGATCTGCGGCGGCTGGTTGATGCGGGTCACGCGCAGCTCCCACGGCTTGAGGTGACTCCATTCAATCGAACCTTTTTCACCAAAAATGCGGACGGTCAGCTCGGTTTCATGCCCCATCGCAATCTGACTCGTCCAGATCATACCCGGAATGCCGCCCTCGAATTCGACCATCATCTGCGCATTGGTTTCAAGCGGGATATCCGCGGGGATGCTGTCAAAACGGGCAATGACGCGATGCGGATGCAGGCCGGTCATTTTGGCGATCAGACATTCCACATGAGTGCCGATATCGGCGCAGCAGCCGGATGCACCCGAACGCGCCGGGTCCTGCCGCCAGGTTGCCTGCTCCGAACTGCCGGATACCAGCGAAACCGCCAGCCATTCTTGCGGATATTCGCCCTGAATGCAGGTGATTTTGCCGATTTCTCCCGCGTCAATCATCTCGCGTGCCTGACGGATCATTGCGTAGCCGGTGTAGGTGTAGGTCACGCCGAACAATAGGTTCTTTTCCTTGGCCAGCGCAGCCAGTTCACGGCCCTGCGCGGCATTCAGCGCAAGCGGCTTGTCACACATCACATGGATACCGTGCTCCAGAAAACACCTCGCAATCGGGTAGTGGGTGTCATTCGGCGTGGTGATGGAAACAAAATCAATGCCGTCCTCACGAGCGGATTCCTTCTCTGCCATCTCCTGATAGCTCGCGTACACGCGCTGCGGATCGGTGATGTTCCATTTTTCCGCAAATGCGCGGTTTTTGTCCATATTGCGCGAGAAACAGCCCGCGACCAGAATGGATAAATCATCCATCAGCGCCGCATGACGGTGTACATCGCCGATAAAGCCTCCGCCGCCGCCAATCATACCAAATTTCAGTTTCATATCAAATCCTCCTTGCCCTTTTCGGGAAATTTACTTGAGTAGAATCGTGCATCACCAGACCGGTGCATAGCCGGGACTTTACGATATTTTGTTGTTCAGGGCCAAAGATGCAGTAGAACGGGAATGATTTACTTTCTGTGCAATTTGCTTTGGATTCAATGGAAAAATAAATCAAAATCCGTCATTTTGATTATAACATTTTAGAAAAATGGATGCAAGGTATGCAGCATCAAAAAACGGGATCAGTCCTCTCTTTGGAAGACTGATCCCGCTTTTTTGTTAAAATGAAATTGTTTCAGATTTCTCGGTCGAGAATCATCTGACGATACTCGAGCGGTTCGAAACCGAGGCTGCGGTACAGCGCCGCCGCACGCGGGTTTTCATCGGTGACTTCCAGACGGAAGCGCGCCGCGTTCGGATAAGCCGCCTGCGCGGCAGCAATCAGCTGCTGTCCAACGCCCTGTCCACGCAGACCGTCTTCAACCATCAGTTCATCCAGCCAGACACACAGGCCGCCGGCTTCATTCGACCACGTGATTGCGCACAGGCAGTAAGCGTGCGGTACATCGCGCTCATCCACCGCGACAAAACAGCGCAGATACGGCGTATCGCCCATGAGCAGATCAAACGTGCGCTCGGCATGGCTGTCCGGAATGGCATGCGCCACAGCGGGAAGACGGTAAAAATCGTGCACCATGCGGCAGAAATACGGCTTGTCCCACGGCAAGATTTCACGGATTTCCATTTATGCTCTCCTGAAAATCAGATCTGTGCCAGCGCCTGATCGAGGTCAGCAATGATGTCCTCAACGTTCTCAAGGCCAACCGACAGGCGAACAAGACCCGGCTCGATGCCTGCGGCAACAAGCTGCTCGTCGGTGAGCTGACGATGGGTCTCGGAAGCCGGATGCAGCACACAAGTGCGGATGTCGGCAACATGTACTTCGTTCGAAGCCAGCTTGACACTGTCCATGAACTTCATCGCCGGCTCACGGCCGCCCTTGATGTCGATGGACATAACGCCCGAGGTACCAAGCGGCAGGTATTTCTTGCCCATCTCGTAATATTTGTCACCCGGAAGACCCGGATAACGCACGCCTGCAATCTTGTCCGACTGGAGCAGATGCTCCGCGACAATGCGCGCGTTCTCACAATACTGCTTCATGCGTACCGGCAGGGTTTCCAGACCAAGGTTCAGCAGGAAAGCCGAATGCGCAGCCGGATAGCAGCCAAAATCGCGCATGAGCTGCATGCGGCACTTGATGATATAAGCCATTGCGCCAAACTCACGGGTATAAACCACGCCGTGATAGCTTTCATCCGGCTCGGTGAAGTCCGGGAACTTGCCCGAAGCTGCCCAGTCAAACTTGCCGCCGTCTACAATGACACCGCCGCCCTGTACAGCATGACCGTCCATGTACTTGGTGGTCGAATGGATCACAATGTCTGCGCCCCACTCAATCGGACGGCACAGAATCGGGGTGGCAAAGGTGCTGTCAATGATGAGCGGTACGCCGTTCTTATGCGCAATGCCCGCCCACTTTTCGATGTCGAATACAGCGAGTGCCGGATTGGCCAGCGTCTCACCGAAAACTGCCTTGGTGTTCGGCTTGAACAGCTTCTGGATTTCTTCTTCGTCAGCCTCTGCATCCGCCCAGATGCACTCAATGCCGAGCTTCTTGAGCGTCACGCCGAACAGGTTGATGGTGCCGCCGTAGATGGTGGATGCCGCAATGAAGCTGTCGCCCGCCGAGCACAGGTTCAGGATCGACAGCAGGGAAGCTGCCTGACCGGAAGAAGTCAGCATAGCGCCGACGCCGCCTTCCAGCTCTGCGATTTTCTTCTCGACTGCGTCACAGGTCGGGTTTGCAAAGCGCGAATACATACACTCGGTCGGCATATCGAACAGACCGGCAATATGCGCGGTCGAATCAAAGCGATAGGTGGTAGACTGCACGATCGGCATAACGCTCGGGCCGCCATTTTCCGGCTTGTAACCCGCATGCAGGCATTTGGTTTCAAGATTCATAGGATTTCCCTCCATATGTAAATTTATTACCGCATTTATTGTACCATGTTGACAGAATGCGGTCAAACAAGCGGATTGGTAGGAATATCGGGCGAGAAGATTCTTTTCAACGCGCACTGCTTTTGTTATAATAAGGACATGAATTAAGGAACAGGAGAATATTTATGGAACAACATAAAATTGACCGCATCAATGTGCTGGCTAAAAAGGCCAAATCCGAGGGACTGACTCCGGAGGAGACGGCTGAGCGCCAGGCACTGCGGGAGGAATACATTGCGGAGTTTCGCGGAAGCCTGAAAGCCCAGCTCGACAATACGTTGGTTGTCAATCCGGATGGCACGTCGTACCGCCTCACGCAGAAGAAGGCTAAGAAATGATGGAACTTCCCGAAGCGGTGCGGAAAGCGCTCGAACGGCTGGAAGCGGCTGGGTTTCCGGCCTATGTGGTTGGCGGCGCGGTGCGCGACCATCTGCGCGGTGTGACTCCACACGATTTCGACTTATGTACCGCGGCAGCGCCGGAGGAAACCAAGGCCGTGTTCGCGGGGGAGCGGGTCGTGGAAACCGGCATTCGGCACGGCACTGTGACCGTTCTGCTGGACAGCGAACCGCTGGAAATCACCACCTTCCGCGTGGAGAATGGCTATTCGGATGGCCGCCATCCGGATGGCGTGCGATTTGTGCGCGAGCTGGAAGCCGATCTTGCCCGGCGGGACTTCACCGTGAACGCGATCGCATATAGCCCGGTGCGCGGTCTGGTCGATCCTTTTGGCGGGCAGGCAGACATCGAACGCCGCATATTGCGTGCGGTTGGCGATCCGGCGACCCGGTTTTCCGAGGATGCGCTGCGTATTCTGCGCGGCCTGCGCATGGCGGCGGAGACTGGCTTTGTGCTTGAGGAGAAAACCGCTGCCGCGCTGTGTACACTTGCCCCTACCTTGTTGCGTGTCGCGCCCGAACGGATTGTGGCCGAACTGCTGCGGCTGCTGTGCGGCCGGTATGCCGGGCGCGTGCTGCGGAAATACACCGACGTCATTGGCGTGGTGCTGCCCGAAATCCTGCCAATGAAGGGCTTCAGGCAGCACAATCCCTATCATTTATATGATGTGCTGGAGCATACGCTGCGCGCACTGGAGCAGATTCCGGCCGTGCCTGCCCTGCGTCTGGCTGCGCTCTACCACGACACCGGAAAGCCGCACTGTTTTACCATGGATGAAAAAGGCGTGGGTCATTTCTACGGCCATCCGAAAATCAGCGCCGCACTTGCGGAGCAACGCTGTTTGGCACTTCATCTGCCGAACGTCCTCCGGGAAGAGGTTGTATTTCTCACGAACGTGCACGATGTCCCGATGGATGGCACCCAGAAAACCATGCGCCGCCGGCTGGCGCAGTACGGTGAAGCACGCCTGCGGCATGTGTTGATGCTGAAAAAAGCCGATGGTGTTGGACGCGGCACACATACCGAATACATCGGACAATATCAGCAGCTCGAAGCCATGCTGAACGAAGTTCTGCGGCAAGACACTTGTTTGTCGGTGCGTTCGCTCGCGCTGAACGGTCGGGCACTGATGGCGCTCGGGTTAAAAGGCCCAGCGATTGGTGAAATGCAGCGCTGGCTGCTTGAACGGGTGCTCGATGACCCGATGCGCAACACCCCGGAAACGCTGACTGCCCTTGCGCGGCAGCATATGGAGGAACTATGAAGGAAAAATTTTTAGAGATATTCCGCAATCAGGTGACCCGGCGCGGGGCAGACAAACTGCTCGAATGGCTGGAATCGACCGATTTTTTTACCGCACCTGCATCCACCCGCTATCACGCAGCTTATGAGGGCGGTCTGCTGGAACACAGCCTGAATGTCTATAACGTGCTGATTGCCAAGCACTACGACACGGAAAAAGACAATCTCGAGAGCTTCACAATCGTGTCGCTGCTGCACGATATCTGCAAGGCTGGTTTTTACACGACCGAGTACCGAAACCGCAAAAATGACCACGGCGAGTGGGAAAAGGTGCCGGTATACGCGATTGACGACAAATTTCCATATGGCCACGGCGAAAAATCGGTGTTTTTGATCGAGCGCTTCATGCGCCTGAAAAATGAAGAAGCGGTCGCTATCCGCTGGCATATGGGCGGCTTTGACGATTCGGCGCGTGCAGGCAGCTTCGCCATTGCGCATGCCTATGAGAAATATCCGCTGGCGGTCAAGCTGCATCTGGCCGATCTGGAAGCAACCTATCTTTGTGAGCAGCGACGGGAGGACTTATGAGAACCAAGGAATTTTCCCTGCATACCGAGCGGCAGGGTTACTATAATATTACAAAAACCGTCCGCGAAGTGATCGCGGAATCGGGTGTGCAGTCGGGACTGTGCGTGGTCTTTTGCCCGCATACGACCGGCGCAATCACCATCAATGAAAACGCCGACCCGGATGTACAGCACGATCTGGTGATCGGCTTCGATGAGGCCTTTCCCGACCGGCGTGTGTTCCGCCATATGGAAGGTAATTCGGACGCACACCTGAAATGCTCGACGGTTGGCGCGTCGGAAACCATTCTCATTGAGGAGGGTCGTCCGCTGCTCGGCACATGGCAGGGTATATACTTCTGCGAGTTTGACGGTCCGCGTACCCGGCGTTATTATGTCAAGGTGATGGCGGATGACTGAGGAAGTTCGGTTTACACCGCGTTTTATTCATCGCTGGGACGCGAAAATCGCGATTTATATGTGGGGCAGCGGAAAACCGCTCATTTTGCTGCACGGCAACGGCGAGGACAGTACCTATTTCAAGCGTCAGATTCCGGTGCTTGCGCGCCGATTTCGCGTCATCGCGGTGGACAGCCGCGGCCATGGCCAGTCGGAAACCGGTCCGCGCGGCCTGAATTTTTCCATCATGGCGGACGATCTGAAAGCGGTATTTGACGCGCTTGGACTGGAAAAGGCGCATATTCTGGGCTTTTCGGACGGCGGCAATCTGGCGATCAAGTTCGCGCTGCGCTATCCGAAGCATGTGGACCGGCTGGTGCTCAACGGCGCGAACATCCACATGCTCACGGGTGTGAAGCCGTCTGTTCAGCTGCCGCTGTATCCAGCGGTCGGCATGTTGAGCATGCTCAGCCCGCTGTCTGCGCGTTTCGCGTGCAAACGGGACGTGCTCAGCCTTATGACGCACGATTACGGCGTGGATTGGGATGATTTACGGCGTATTTCGGCGCGTGCACTGGTGCTTGTCGGGGAAAATGATATGATTTTCGACCGGCATTCCTGGCGCATCGCGCTTTGTCTGCCGCAGGGCCGGATGTGCCGTATTCCGGGCGGTGACCATTTCTGCGCGGCCAAGCTGCCGGCGCAGTTTAATCTCGCTGTGCTGCGTTTTCTGCTGGAGGAATGAATATGAAAGAGCTTTTTTCGCCGTGTATCCTCGGCGGGATGCAGCTGCGCAGCCGCATTTGCCGCTCGGCGACCAACGATTATGCCGGGAACGAGGACGGTACGGTTTCGACCGCGCAAATGGAAATTTATCGTGCGCTTGCGAAAAATGAGATCGGTTTGATCATCACCGGCCATGCCTGCGTGTGCGCCGACGGCCGCAACGACCCGCGGCAAAACGGCATGTACGACGATCGATTTCTGCTCTCGCAGCGCGCGCTGACCGACATGGTGCACGCACTGGGCGGCACAATTGTCCAGCAGATCAACCATTCGGGCGGCAAATGTCCGCCTGCGGTGATTGGCGGCGCACCCGCCGCGCCGAGCGCCATGGAATATGTGCCGGGTGTGATGGCGCGGGCGCTGGATGCAGAAGAAATTCAGCGTATCGAGGACGATTTTGCGGCGGCAGCCGTGCGCGCAAAGGCGGCCGGATACGATGGCGTACAGATTCACTGTGCACATGGATACCTGTTTTCTCAGTTCATCGATCCGAAATGGAACCAACGGAACGACTGTTACGGCGGCACTGCGGAAAACCGTTTCCGCATCGTGCGCGAAACCATCGAAAAGGTGCGTGCGGCGGTTGGCAAAGACTATCCGGTGCTGCTCAAACTGCACGTCAACACGGTACAGCCCGACCCGGATTTTCACACTGCACTCCTAAGCATGCTCGATTTTGCAGCTGAGCACGGCGTGACCGCAGCGGAGCTGTCCGGCTTTGATTTTGCCGCGCAGCCGCCTGAAAAGCGCAGCTATTATCTGGAGACCGCACGCGAACTGGCCGGACAGACGGCTTTGCCGCTGATTCTGGTGGGCGGTCTGCGTGACCGCGCGGACATGCAGGCGGCGCTGGACGCGGGCATGGAACTGGTGTCGGCAGCCCGGCCATTTATCTGCCAGCCTGATTTTATGCGCATCGTGCGAGCAGGCGGTACATCTTCGTGCCGGGGCTGCTATGGCTGTTTCCGTTGTTATCAAACAACAGGAAAAAGATGTGTTTTACACCGGTAAAGCGGAAAACACCTATTTGCATGCCAGAAAAAGTTTGGTCAAATGCCAAACGGCGGTTTGCATAGAAATCCCCTGAAATTCGTTTCATTTCTCTTGCAATCCGCAGGTTTACTTCTTCGACAAAAACGGGGTATAATAGTAAAAATAAAGTTTTGTAGATCAAGTCTGAAAAAGGAGAATCAAAATGGCATTTTATTTTTCGGAGCCTTCCCGCACGTTCAGTGAATATCTTCTGGTACCGGGCTATTCCTCGGCAGAGTGCATGCCGGCAAACGTCAGCCTGCGTACCCCGATCGTAAAGTTCAAGAAGGGTGAAGAATCGGCCCTTTACGCGAATGTTCCTCTGGTTTCCGCGATCATGCAGGCAGTATCCGACGATAATATGGCAATCGCACTCGCAAAGGAGGGCGGCATCTCCTTTATCTACGGTTCGCAGACCATCGAGAGCGAAGCCGCTATGGTTGCGCGCGTCAAGTCGTACAAGGCTGGTTTTATTGTTTCGGATTCCAACATCACGCCTGATATGACCCTGGCGGACGTGCTTGCAATCAAGGAGCGCACTGGTCATTCTACCATGGCGGTTACCGACGACGGCACCGCGACTGGTAAGCTGCTCGGCATCGTGACCAGCCGCGACTACCGCGTAACCCGCATGTCCACCGATGAGAAGGTTTCCACCTTCATGACTCCGTTTGACAAGCTGATTACCGCTCCGGCTGATACCACCCTCAAGTCTGCGAACGACATTATCTGGGAGCATAAGCTCAATGCGCTGCCGCTCGTTGATGACCAGCAGCATCTGGTTTATATGGTATTTCGTAAGGACTACGACTCTCATAAGACCAACACCCTCGAACTGCTTGACAGCCACAAGCGCTACGTCGTCGGCGCAGGCATCAACACCCGTGACTATGCGGAGCGTGTTCCGGCATTGGTTGAGGCGGGCGCAGACGTACTGTGCATCGACTCCTCTGAGGGCTTCTCGGAATGGCAGGCTCGTACTTTGAAGTGGATCCGCGATAATTACGGCGACACCGTCAAGGTTGGCGCGGGCAACGTGGTAGATCGTGAGGGCTTCCGTTTCCTCGCTGAGGCGGGCGCGGACTTCATCAAGGTCGGCATCGGCGGCGGCTCCATTTGCATCACCCGTGAGCAGAAGGGCATCGGCCGCGGTCAGGCCACCGCAACCATTGAGGTTGCCGCGGCGCGCGACGAGTATTTCAAGGAGACCGGCGTTTATATCCCGATCTGTTCGGATGGCGGCATTGTGCATGATTACCACATCACGCTGGCACTGGCTATGGGTTCGGATTTCTGCATGCTCGGTCGTTACTTCTCTCGTTTTGACGAGTCTCCGACGAA
>JBJDZO010000219.1:0-2313 GCA_051868095.1 Butyricicoccus sp.
GGCGCTTGCGGCGAGGACGAGCCGGGCCTTGAAGGCGCGGTGGTGACGGCCATGCAGGGCGGCACCGTCGTGGCGACGGCACATGCGGATGAGACGGGCGCGTTCAGCTTTGACACGCTGCGTCCGGGCACCTACCGCCTGCGCTATGTGTTGGACGAGGATGCGTTCTTCGCGGTCGGCGCACCGCTGAACATGACGGACGCGGACGCCCTGGAGGGCGAGACGGGCGAGGTGACGCTGGCCATGGGCGAGTTTGCGCAGGCTGGCGCGGTGCCCGTGGTGCTGGCGGGCCGGATGGCCGGACGGGCGTTTGAAGACGCGAACGTGAACGGCGCGATGGACGCGGGCGAAGCGGCGATGACCGGCGTGAAGGCCGAGCTGCTGAGCGCGGACGGTACGGTGCTGAAGGAAGCCCGGGTGGACAGCAACGGCCGCTACGCCTTTGAACGGCTGCGCGCGGGCACGTACAGCGTGCGCTTCACGCTGGATACCGGGATGCTCTTTACCGACTATACGGGCCGCGAGGGCGATTCCTGCGTGCCGGTGGTCGACGGCAGCGTGGGCGCGACGAACGCGATTGCGCTGACCATGGGCGAGGAAAGGGACAACCTGAACGTGGGCGGCATCCTGCCGGGCAGGATCGGCGACACGGTCTGGCACGACAAGGACGGCAACGGCCTGCAGGATTACAAGGAGCCGTTGCTTGCTGACGTGCAGCTGACGCTTCTGTATGTGAATGCGGACGGCACGATGACGGAAACCGCGACGACGAGAAGCGACAAATACGGCTACTACGCTTTTGACGCGCTGCGCCCGGGCACCTATGTGCTGCGGCTTGACGCGCGCGAGGGCGACACGCTGACCTCCTGCTTCGGCGCGCCGCTGGGTGAAATCGACAGCGATCTCGACCCGGATACGGGCATGAGCGCGCCGATTGCGCTGCAATCCGGCCAGACGCTGCTGAACGTCGACGTGGGCCTGACAGACTACGCCCGATAAGCAAACCCAAACAGCCCCATACAGACCGATGGTCTGTATGGGGCTTACTGCAATCATCATTTATTTTTGCAAATCGTATTGACAGAAGCTGGAAAGCGCGCTATACTTCAACTGTACTAGACGTACTAATACAGATAAAACGGAAAGGAGGCATTCAGATGTTCCTTGTGAATCCAAAGAGCAAGCAGCCGATCTATGAACAGCTGGTGGAGCAGCTGCGCAGGCAGCTGTTTCTGGGCGTTGTAAAGGCCGGTCAGGCGCTGCCCTCCGTGCGGCAGCTGGCCACCGAGCTGGGCATCAACCCCAACACCATTCAGAAGGCGTATCGCCGCATGGAAGCAGAAGGGATGATCATTTCAGTGCCGGGAAAGGGCAGCTTTATCAGCGATGATCTGGCTGACATGCTGAAGAAACAGCGCGACGAGCAGATGGAAAAAACCAGGATGCAAATCAGGACTTGCCGCGACATGGGTTTGGATAAACAACTGATTGAAAAGCTTACAGACGAAATCTACGGGGAGGGAAATCCATGCTGATGGTCAAGGAGCTCAGCAAGCGATTTGGGACGAAGCAGGCGGTTGCCGGCCTTTCTCTGACGCTGGAGGAAGGGCATATCTTCGGGCTGCTGGGCACAAACGGAGCGGGAAAAAGCACGCTGCTGCGCGTGATGGGCGGCATACTGCGCGCCGATACGGGAAGCGTATGCCTCGACGGGGCGCCTGTCTATGAAAACCCTGCGGCGAAGCGGAAAATCTGCTATCTGAGCGATGAGCCGACCTTCCTTTCCAGTGCCAGCCTGGCCGAAATGGGACGGATGCAGGCGGCGTACTACCCGGAATACAGCGAGAGCAAGCTCAAGGCGCTGTGCGAAAGGTTCGCGCTGCCGATGAATGAACGGATTGCCAGCTTTTCCAAGGGCACGCAGAAGCGCGCGCAGATTTGCCTCGGCCTCGCGCTGAATCCGCGTGTGCTGCTCTGCGATGAAACCTTTGACGGACTGGACCCGGTGATGCGCGACAGCTTCAAGCGCGTGCTCAGCGAGGAAACCGTGGACAGGGGCCTGATCACGGTGCTGGCAGGGCATAACCAGCAGGAGATGGAGGACATCTGTGACAGCGTGGGCTTCCTGCACGAGGGCAGGCTGGTTTGCAGCGGCGATCTTGATGCGCTGCTGGGAGATGTCCACCGTGTGCAGCTGATTCCGACCGATGAAACCACGGACGAAGCCGTTGCTGCACTGAGACCCTTGCGTATGCAGAGGCAGGGCAGGCTTTTCATGATGACCTTCAGAGGAAATCGGGAGCAGCTTGAACA
>JBJDZO010000220.1:0-2307 GCA_051868095.1 Butyricicoccus sp.
CGGTACCGGCAAATCTACCCACATTTTGCAGTGGCGTAAGCGCTACGGCGACCGGGTGCATATTATTAACGGCGATAAGCCGTTTTTGCAGCAGCGGGACGGCAAGCTTTGGGTATACGGCTCGCCATGGTGCGGCAAAGAGGGCTGGAACGCCAATACTTCCGCACCGCTCGGCGCAGTCTGTTTTGTTACGCGCGCGGAAACCAACACCATTCGCCGTCTGGATACCCGTGAAACTATGCGCAAGCTGTTTTTGCAGGTCGCTGCACCTGAAAAACCGGCTGATTTTGACACCTTTTTTCATATGATGGATTTGCTGGTACGGCAAGTTCCATGCTATGAGCTGGGTTGCACCATTTCCGAGCAGGCGGCTGAAATTGCTTACCACGGCATGAAGGAGGAAATCACATGAAAATCAAACAAGGCTTTTTGCTGCGCCGCATGGGCGACCAATTTGTTGTTGTTGCAGTCGGCGCGGCGGCACAGATTTTTTCTGGCATGATGCGCCTGAATGGAACGGGCGCGTTCATCTGGAAACAGCTTGAACAGGAAACCGACGAGGGGCAGATCATCTGTGCGGTTCTGGAGGAGTATGCTGTGGCGGAGGAACGGGCTGCGGCAGATGTACGGCGGCTGATCGCCCAATTCCGCCAAACTGGCGCACTCGATGGCTGATCGCATCCCAAAGAAGCAGTTTCTGTGCGAAAATGGATATCTGTTTATCCATCCGGTCGGGAAAAGTATGCTGCCGCTCATTCGCGGCGGGCTGGATACGGTTGCGCTTACTTCTCCGGCCAAGCTTTGTCCAGGAGACGTGGTTTGGTATCGCCGGATGGACGGCAGCGAGGTGCTGCATCGCATCCTGCGTGTCAAGGACGATACGCTTGACCTATGCGGCGACAACCAGATCTGGGTAGAACGCGGTGTAAACTGCACGCAGGTACTCGGTATAATGTGCGGCTTTTACCGCGGTGAACGATATATCGATGCAAAGCATCCCGCATATCGGTTGTATGTCCGCGTGTGGCGGCACTTGTTCCTGCGGCGTGTGATTCTCAAAGCACTGCGCACATTGGGAAAAGTCTGACGGAGGTGTAAACCATATTGCAATGTGAAACCGTACAACAGCAGCTTCTCGCGCTGCTGCGCGCCTATTTGACCGAGCAATCGCCCGATGCCGCGCTGTTTGAGAAAACCGACTGGTCAGCGCTCCGGCGGGAAGCCGAACTGCAAACCGTATCTGGATTTATCTGCACAGCGGCAGCGCGTCTGCCCGCTGACTATCAACCGGACGCCGTTCTGTTTGCCTCATGGCAGCATAAAACCATGACCGCTTATCTGCATTTCGCCGCACTGTTTGCCGCTCAGCAGGAATTCTGCACCGTGCTTCAGTCCGCAGGCGTGCCAGTATGCATCTGGAAAGGCTTCGCGGCTGCTGCGGCCTACCCCGAACCGGAACTGCGCACAATGGGTGATGTAGACGCTCTGGTGCCTGCCGAATCCATGAATGCTGCCTGCGCGGCGCTGCTGCATGCCGGATACACGCGAAAAAAAGAACACGCGGACGATGAGGACATGCATCTGGGCTTTCAGAAAGATGGTATGGTGTTCGAGGTACATCGCTCGATCACTGCCTGTGTCGAACTGCCTGCAAGCTTTTTGCAGAGGTGTCTGGACGCACACAAAACCATACAGACTGCCTATGGTGATTTTCCTGTGCTGGGTGACACCGCGCATGCCTGCGCCATGCTGCTTCACATGCTGCGGCATTTCATCAGCTCAGGATTTGGCCTGCGGCAACTTTATGATTGGGCGTTCTGGCTGAAAAATGTACCGATAAATGCCGAAAAAGTGCTCGAACTGGCACGTGTAGTAGGTGCAGAGTTGTTTCTATACGCTGCGACGCGAATCTGTACCGATTGGTTCGGTCTGCATGACCGCTATGGCTGGGCCGAACGGATCGACCGCAGCATAAGCGATGCTATGTTGGAGGATATCCTGATTGGCGGCAACTGGGGCTTCAAGGAAAGCAATCGCACGTATAGTTTGGTGTTTACGATGACCGAAGGCCGCACGGAAAACAGCCGGCCCGCCCAGATGGCCGTTAAGCTGAACGCTTTGGCTGAGAAGCTCTGTCCATGGACGCGCCGTTACCCGGCTGCGCGACCGCTGCTATGGGGACCGGTTTGTGTACAATTTATGTGGCGAGTCTCGACCGGAAAGCGCAGTGTGCCCGATCTCACGCAGGCGCAGAATATCGCAGCCCGCCGCAACGCCATGTTCGTGAGGCTCGGCCTGTCCACGGCG
>JBJDZO010000221.1:0-2304 GCA_051868095.1 Butyricicoccus sp.
ACAGTCTGTCGGATGTGGAGCTGTTCCGCCATGGGCTGGCACTGCTGCCGCAGAACCCGCAGGCGCTCTTCACCGAAATCACGGTGCGCGAGGAGTTGGAGGAGGCGCTGGAAAACATGCCGGAATCCCAAAAGCAATCCCGTGTGGCCGCGATGCTCGAACAGATGGAACTGACCGGCTTGTCCGAAACCCATCCGTATGATCTTTCCGGCGGCGAACAGCAGCGGCTTGCGCTGGGAAAGGTTCTGCTGTGTGAGCCGTCCATTCTGCTGCTCGATGAACCGACCAAGGGACTGGACCCCTGCTTCAAGCGCACGCTGGCCGGAATCTTCGCCGGACTGCTCCGAAACGGCATGACCATTTTCATGGTGACGCACGACATCGAGTTCTGCGCCGAATACGCCGACCGCTGTGCTCTGTTTTTTGACGGGGAAATGGTATCCTGTGGAACGCCGCAGGAATTTTTCTCGGGTAACAGCTTCTATACGACCGCGGCAAACCGAATGGCGGCGCCATGGTTTCCAGACGCGGTCACATGGGAGGAGGTGGCTGACCGATGCGCCGGGGCTATGACCTGAGCCAGATGGAAGCCGCGCACCGAAAACGCACTGCCACCGCCGCGCTGCTCATTTTTCTGGGAATTCCGGCGGCTATCGTGCTCGGATTTACGCTGTTTCACGACCGGAAATACATTCTCGTAAGCTGGATGGTTCTGGCGATGACGTTTGCGCCCTTTTTTCTGGTGTTTGAGCGGCGCAAACCCAAAGCCCGGGAAATCGTCCTGATTGCCATGATGTCCGCGCTGACCATCTGCGCACAGCTGCTCTGCCGCATGACCATCGCCATCCGGGCGGGCACGGCGCTGATTATCGCCAGCGGCGTTGCGCTCGGGCCGGAGGCCGGTTTCCTGATCGGTGCGCTGTCCCGCTTTGTGCTGAATTTTTACGAAGGCCAAGGCCCCTGGACACCGTGGCAGATGTTCTGCTGGGGACTGCTGGGCTTTTTGGCCGGGCTGGCGTTCAACCGTCCGACCGTGGAAAAGCTGAAATCGCGCAATTTCCAGATCATCCTCGGCCCGGTGCTGTGCATCGCCTTTGCCGAGCTTGCCGGGTATCTCTGCTATCTGTTCTTCCCTAGGGACAGCGCCACGTTTCTAGGCTGGCGGCTGTACGTGTTCGGCGCGGTTGGGTTGCTGCTCGGCGTTGTCGTACAGCGCAAACGGCTGCCGGTGGACGATATCACCCTGACCGTTTTCACCTTTTTCACCACGTTTATCGTATACGGCGGCCTGATGAACATTTGCGCCATGGTTACGGCAGCCAGCATCCCCGGCGGCAACGCCATCAGCTGGGATACGCTGAAGCTGCTGTATCTTTCCGGCGTGCCCTACGACGCGGCGCACGCCGGGTCGGCAGCGGTGTTCAACTTTATTTTTGGAGACAAAATCATCCGAAAACTGGAGAGAATCAAGCTGAAATATGGCATTTACCGCTAAAAAGGAGTTCCGATGACGATTTTTATTACTGGCGGCTGCAAAAATGGCAAATCCACGTTCGCGCTTCGGCAGGCGTGCAGGCTGTCCGGCGCTGGGCCGCGCTATTATGTGGCAACCATGGAGCCATGCGATGCGGAAGAACGCGAACGGGTTCGCATCCACCGCGCCGCGCGTGCCGGGATGGGCTTTCTCACGCTGGAACAGGGACGGAATCTGCCCGCCTGTCTGTCCCGGGCCGACTGCCGCGGCACCTTTTTGCTGGATAGTGTGACCGCGCTGCTGGCCAATGTGATGTTTCCGTCCGATGGGCCGCCTGAGGAAGACGCTGTAAGCCGGATCGCTGACGAACTTGTGACCTTTCTTTCCGCGGTGCGGCATGCGGTCATCGTCAGCGATTTTCTGTACAGCGACGGCGCGTGCTATGCCCCGCTGTCCGAGCGGTACCGGCAGGGATTGTCCCGGCTCGACCGGCTGCTTGCGCAGCGCTGCGACTGTGTCGTCGAAATCTGCGCGGGGCTTCCTGTGGTTTGCAAAGGGAGTCTGCCCGAGGAAAAAGGAGGAGGCACGATGCATCTGATTGTCGGCGGAGTTTGTCAGGGAAAGCTGGACTACGCAAAAACGAGGTTCGGAATCTCCGAGTGGGAGATTTTCCACTGCACTGACACTCCGGTATTGGACGGCTCAATGCGCTGTATCGAGGGGCTGGAACGGTATCTGCGCGCCTGTCTCCGTGAAGGCGTACCGCCGGTTCTGCATTTCCGCCCGGACGCGGTCATTCTCTGCACGGATATTTTCTGCGGGATTGTCCC
>JBJDZO010000222.1:0-2259 GCA_051868095.1 Butyricicoccus sp.
CACTTTGCGCCCTCTTCGATGGCTTTTGCTAGCCAGTCCAGATGATCACGGACAAATTCAATGCGGTAATCATCCTGAATCACGCCGTCCGCGCCGCGGAACTGCTCCTCATTCTCGACGCCCATGCCATTCTCCGAAATGAAGAAGGTCAGGTTCGGATAATTTTCCTTGAGGCTCATGCCGAAATCGTAGATGCCCTTCGGGTAGATCTCCCAGCCGCGTGACTTATTGATGCGGCGTTCCGGCCAGAGATAGGGCTTGCTGAATACCGGATTGCCGTTTTCGTCCGTATCTTGATCCGGCGCCTGCACGCGGGTGGGCTGATAATAGTTGAAGCCCAGCCAGTCGACCTTGCCCTGCGCGATAATCTTGTCATCGCCCGGACGGATGGGGGCAGGCGCGCCTTTTTCGGACAGCGTATCCAGCACATCCTGCGGCAGATGCCCTTCGGCCACCATATCCAGCCACCAGCGGTTGTGCAGACCGTCCTCCATGCGCACGGCTTCTAGGTCGGCCGCGGTCGGATTGTCGCGGGTGTACGGCGGAGCGAAGCAGTTGATCAGGCCGATTTTCGTGTCCGCCGGAATGGTGCCGTTCTTTTGCAGACGGCGGAACGCAGCGGTCGCCAGACTGTGCGCCAACGCGATATGATACTGCGTCACAACCGAACGTTTGATGTCCTTGACGAATGGATACCACTGGCCTTCCCGGTAGCGAAGCTGCGGCTCGACAATCGGTTCATTGAAGGTGAACCAGTATTTGACCTCATCTGCGAACTCGATGAATGCCTGCTCGGCGTAGTGGGCGTAGGCTTCAACGACCTCACGGCTTTCCCAGCCGCCGCGCCGGAACAGATAGGCCGGCATATCGAAATGATACAGGTTCATGAACACTTCCATGCCGTTTTCCCGCGCGCAGGCCAGCATTTTGTGGTAGAATGCCGCGCCCGCCGGGTTGATTCTGCCATCCTGATCGAGCAGGCGGCTCCACTGGATGGAGGTGCGGAAATTGGTCAGGCCGAGCGATTTGAGCAGCTTGATGTCCTCTTCATAGCGATGGTAGAAGTCGTTGCCAACGTAGGAACCAACCCGGTTGTAAAAGTCTCCGATGCGTTCATCCGACCAAGTGTCCCAAACGTTTTCCAGCTTGCCGTCCAGCTTATAGGCCCCTTCGGTTTGCGGTCCGGAAAACGCTGCGCCAAAGAAAAAATCCTTTGGGAGTTTTCGCATTGCAATCACGCTCCTTGTTCTCTTTCACATTTCTTTTATTCTTAAAAGATATATCTTTTTGTTGAATTAAACATATCATATATTTCGGCACAGTGCAAGCGTTTTCTGCTGAATTTCCAACCAAAATCCTAGAATGAATTTTGGTTATATCCGACAAAAGCATTTGTCCTCTGTACAAAGCGCGGAAAAAATGATATAATTTTAGCCAGAAAAGAGATGTCTTTTGAAGGAGTGATTTCATGGAGAAATATCGGATGATCGCGCAGGACATTGCGCAGAAGATTGAATCGGGCGTCTATCCGGGCGGATCACAGCTTCCGCTGGAGTCCGTGCTGTGTGAAACCTATCAGGTCAGCCGCATCACCATCAAAAAAGCCACCGATCAGCTTGTGCAGCTCGGACTGATTACCAAGCGCCGCGGGGCGGGAAGCTTTGTCAAGGATCTCTCCATCCCGCAGGGGCAGACATCGCTGAGTGAACAGATTCAGTTCACCGGCTTTACCCGGCAGTTCGCCGGACGGCAGGTGTCCACCGAGGTCAACAAATTCATTGTCGTGCCGGCTACCGGCGAGGTCGCGGAAAAAATGCGTCTGACCGAGGACGATTTCGTCTACTACATTTGCCGTACTCGATTTCTGGACGGCGTGGCATATGCGGTCGAATACACCTACATGCCGGTCGAGACCATCCCGGGCATAAACAAGCGTATTTTGCAGGGTTCGATCTATTCCTATATCACGGATACGCTGCAGCTCAAGCCGCAGAGCGGCCACCGCGCCCTGCGCGCACTCATGGCTACCGATCAGGAAAAACAATACTTCCGCAAGGACACCGATTTTGCGGTGCTGGAAATTGAGCAGATCGCCTATCTGGATGACGGACGCATTTTTGAGTTCTCCCGTTCGCATTGCCGCGGCGACAAATACACCTTCCGCTGCGTCAGCGTATGGTAAATAGGAAACCCAAGCTGGATATGCAAAAAGAATGGTTCGCCAAAAGGGAGCCATTCTTTTATACTTATGAAAAATAG
>JBJDZO010000223.1:0-2257 GCA_051868095.1 Butyricicoccus sp.
TAGCTCACGCCGAAGATTTCCTGAATGTTAAAGATCTTGGCCAGTGCGACCGCGCCCGAATACAGGATGGTCGGCAGCATAGTGATGACATACGCGACCAGGAACAGTACCGAGAACAGGCGCATGGTAAAGGTATCGTAGCGCATCTCGAAGAACTCCGGGATGGTGGCGATGCCGCCCTTGAGCAGCTTGGGCAGGAAAACGAACGCCAGCACGATCAGCGCGAAGGCCGAAGTGGCTTCCCATGCCATGGTGCTCATATTGCCGGCGAACGACTGACCGTTGGTGCCGACAAGCTGTTCAGCCGACAGGTTGGTCATCATCAGCGAACCTGCGATGA
Source organism: Butyricicoccus sp. (assembly GCA_051868095.1). Taxonomy (GTDB): domain Bacteria; phylum Bacillota; class Clostridia; order Oscillospirales; family Butyricicoccaceae; genus Butyricicoccus_B. The sequence goes on from JBJDZO010000223.1 coordinate 341, forward strand.
CAATACCCGGCAGGCCGCGTCCGGCGAGGAAGTAACCTTCCTTGGTCGAAAGGTCATCGTCGCGCGTCTTCCACCACGAAAGTACGGCGACAAGGATTGTGAATGCAACGAATGTTAGAACGGTAAACAAATTGAATTTCTCCTTTCTTTTCCCCTCTATTTCAAACCGATGGGGCGCATCGCGCCCCGGTCAGTATTATTTTTCATAGTCTACCCAGCAGGCGCCGTGGTCGGCCGATTCCACGCACTTTTCCACCCACTTGACGCCGAGCACACCCGCGTGCACACCCGGGTACCAGAAGTCGATCGGCTCGCCCTTTTCGGTCTTGTCGATGGCCAGCGCAAAGCGCGCGTACAGGTTTGCCCACGCCTCAAACAGGCCCTCCGGATGGCCCGCGCCGATGCGGTCCATATCGGTTACGCCGTCCTTAAGGTAGCCCATGTCGCGGTGCAGCACGTGCTGCGGCTCGCCCTGTACCTCATAGAGAAGCTGGTTCGGGAACTCGGCGTTCCACTCGATGGAAGCCTTTTCACCGACGACGCGGATCTTGTGGCCGAACATCGCGCCCGCGTTGACGCAGGACGACCAGACGTAGCCGACCGCGCCGTTATCGTACTCCATGATGGTCATGGCGTTGTCCTCGAGCGGCTTGCGGCTCTCGACAAAGGCTTGCTTGGAGCACATCAGACGCTTGATCTTGAGATCGGGGCACATGGCCTCGGACAGGTACAGCGGATGGGTGCCGACATCGCCCAGCACGTAGGACGGGCCAGCCTTTTTCGGGTCGACGCGCCATGCGGTGGAAGCGGCATTCTTCTCGACCGCAACATTGTGATAGCCGTGCGCGAACTGCATATTGATGATGCGGATCGGGCCGAGGTCGCCGTCCGCGATCATTTTGCGCGCCTGCTCAATCATCTGATGACCCGCATAGCCGTAGGACACGAACATGACCTTGCCGGTCTTCTTGACCAGCGCTTCCAGTTCGTCGGCCTCTTCGGCGGTGAAGCACATCGGCTTCTCGCAGTAAACATGCAGACCGGCTTCGAGCGCCGCCTTTGCAATTTCAAAATGGGTGAAGTTCGGGGTTGCAATCGAGATGGCCTGTACGCCGTCCGGGCGCTTTGCCTCCTCAGCGAACATGGTCTTGTAGTCCGGATAGCAGCGCTCGGGAGCGACATGCAGGCTCGCACCAAAGGCTTTGCCGCGTTCCGGATTGATGTCAAACGCGCCCGCAACCAGTTCAAAGTTGAAATCACGCAGTGCGGAGGAACGATGGATGTAACCGATCTGTGCGCCTTTGCCGCCGCCGACCATGCCCCAGCGGATGGGGTTTTCAATTTGCTTTTCGCCGTAATACATAGGGTTTACCTCCTGCTTTTGTGTGAACGTACACACAATGAGTAATTAGTAATTTTTGGGCTCTCAGATCTGGTAGCCGACCGACTTCAAATAGTCTACGCTCGCTTTGACATCGCGCAGGCTGGTGTCGGAATTGCGCGGATCGCGCTCCTGCTCGATGGTGATGTAGCCGGAGTAGCCGATGTCGTCGAGCGCCTGCCGGATGGCCGGATAGTCGAGCGAACCGGTGCCGATCGGGCACATCGAGCCCTTTCCGCAGCCTTCAAAGAAGCGGATGTGTTCGCCGAGGACTTCGCGGTAAACCTTCTCGTTGACATCCTTGAAGTGGACATAATCCAGACGGTCGGCGTACTTTTTGAGCCATTCGACCGGATCCATGCCCGAATAGTACAGGTGGCCGGTGTCCAGACACAGGCCCGCGACATCATATGGAATGGTATCCAGCATGGCTTCGATTTCATCCGAGAATTCCAGATAGCCGCCCGCGTGCGGATGGATAACCGGGCGCACGCCCCATTCATTGGCGCGCTCGCATACCGCGCGGACGTTGCCCA
>JBJDZO010000224.1:0-2247 GCA_051868095.1 Butyricicoccus sp.
AAAACGCATCGCGCTGGGCATCCGCCGCCGCCTGACCGAGCAGGATTTTAACCGTTGGGTTGCGCCCGTGCTGCCGCCCTTCACGCTGGACGCGCTCATGAATCGTATTGAGTTCATGCACAACCGCTACAAAAACGAAACCGTGCGCCACTGCATTGACAACGATCTGGTGTATATCTGTCAGATTTGCGCGACTCTCGTGCTGTCCATGATCAATATTTGTTACGTGCCCGCCGCTGCTTCCGAGCAGACCGCGGCCGCGCTGTAATCGTCCGATCTTTTGAAACCATCCGTTTTCCCCGGATGGTTTTTTATTTGCGTTCTGTGCAGAGCCGTATTATAATGGTGCATGGCGGAAATGTTACCCGCCGCATACTACAAACCATCTGGAGTTTCTTATGAGAAAATTATCCCGCGCTTTGTGCGCACTGCTGCTTATTTCGGCGCTGTCCGGCTGCGGCGCAGCGGCTGGCGCTTCCGACGATTTTTTTGCCATGGATACCTTTATGTCGCTCACAATCTGGGACGACAGCCAAGCGCAGGCGCAGGCAGCCGTTTCCTCCGCCGAGCAGCGCATCAATGCGCTGAGCAACGTGTTGTCTCGTCAGGTTTCATCGAGCACGCTCGCGCAGCTCAACGCTGCGGGCGGCGAAGCCGTAACGCTGGACGAGGATACCTATGCGGCGCTCAGCAAGGCGGTGGAGTACGCCGCACTGACAGACGGCGCGTTCGACCCCACTACCGCTCCCCTATCCGACCTGTGGGGCATCGGCACCGACCATGCGGCCGTGCCGGACGCGGAAGCGCTCGACGAAGCGTTGGTGCCGGTCGGCTGGCAGAACATTGAACTGCTCGGAAACAATCAGGCGCGGCTGAAAAACGGCGCGCAGGTCGATCTCGGCGGCATTGGCAAGGGCTATGCGACCGATGCGGTGGCGGCCATGCGGGACGGCGGCGCGATGCTGGCCACGCTGGGCGGCAACATCGGCGCATACGGCGAAAACCCGAAATCAAAGGACGGCCGCTGGACGATCGGTCTGGCCGACCCGGACAACAGCAGCGCCTACCTCGCCACCGTTTCGGTATCCGATGCGTCGGTTGTGACCTCGGGCGACTATGAGCGGTATTTTGAGCAGAACGGCGTGCGCTACCATCATATTTTCGACCCGCAAACCGGCTATCCGGTGCAGAATGAACTGCGTGCTGTAACGGTTGTAGATACCGAATCCACCCGTGCGGACGCGCTGACAACCGCGTTGTTTGTCATGGGGCTGGACGAAGGGATGGAATTCTGCACGGCGCAGGACATTGCCGCAGCGTTCATCACGTCTGACCACAAGATTTACGTCACCGCGGGATTGAAAGACAGCCTGACGCTGGCCGAGGGAGTGGATTATGAAATTGTTGCGTAAATACGGTCTGCGAAAAGGCGATTTTGTGATTATTTTTGTGGTACTGGCACTCGCGGCAGCCGTATTTGCGCCGTTTGCGCTCGCGCCTTCCCACGGCCTGACCTGTGAAATCGAGCAGGACGGCGAACTGGTGAGGCGTGTCCGGCTTGGCGCAGGCTATCATGATACCATCACCATTGAGGGCGAAACCGTGACCAATGTGATCGAAATCAAAGATAACTGCGTGTATTTTTCCGAATCCGACTGCCCGGATCAGGTCTGTGTGCGCAGCGGCAAGCTGACCCATGCCGGACAGATCGCGGTCTGTCTGCCCAACCGCGTGATTGTACGACTGGTGGGCGCACAGAGCGACATCGACGCCATTGCGACGTAAGGAGGCTGCCATGAAAAAAATCGCACAGGGCGGCCTGCTGGTCGCCGTAGCACTCGTGCTTTCGCTCATTGAAAAAATGTTTCCCTTGCAGGCTGTGGTGCCGATCCCAGGCATCAAGCTCGGTCTCGCAAATGTGGTGACACTGTTTGCCCTGACTGTGCTCGGCACCCGGCAGGCCGTGGTAATTGTCCTGTGCCGCGTGACGCTCGCCGCCATTTTCATGGGCAGCATCACCGGTTTCCTGTTTTCGCTGTTTGGCGGTTTGCTCGCACTGTTTGTTATGCGTGCTCTGCTGCTGCGCGAAGGTACCTGGTTCTCGCTCGTCGGCGTGTCGATCGGCGGTGCGGCGGCGCACAATATCGGCCAGATTTTTGCCGCCATGCTTACACTCGGCACGGTGGACGTCGCGGGTTATCTGCCGCTGCTGCTCAGCGCCATTCCCATGGGCTTTGTTACCGGTTT
>JBJDZO010000225.1:0-2238 GCA_051868095.1 Butyricicoccus sp.
TTTTTAGAACACCTGCAAGAAATATGCTGTTGCTTATCCAAGCCGATAGTCATAACTGGAATTTGTCGAGCAGCTGCGGTTTGCAGAAGTCCCTCGTGCCCCCTCTTAGGGGGCTGCCGAAGCGAAGCGGAGGCTGGGGGTTTGCGCGTCTTGCAATTGTTGAATCCATCCGACAATTGCTCGTCCAACAACCCCCACCGCTTCGCGGAGCCCCCTAAAGAGGGGGCACGAGGGTGCGCGGCTCATCGTCAAATCCCAATTTTGGGGTTTGCTGAGGGACCGAAAAGAATCAAAGCATTTTATTAGGTTCTAGTATTAGTCAACTTTTTTTACAGTCCTGTACAGAAAAGAGGGCTGCCTCTCATGATTCCAGAAAATCATTTTGAGACAGCCCCATCTTCCCGGTCCAATATAACGTACCAACTTTCTCAAGATCCGCATCGCCCGGTTCCTTCAAACGCTCGCACAGCCGGCTCATGTGAACTTCGCTTGGGGAAACGTGAGGATTTCTAAAGTGCGTGCAAACGAAAACTCCTTTGCGTCTTTTCGACGCCGGTCAGTTTCCGCCGGAGCTGGCGCTGGAGGCAGCGGCGGCGCTGGAAGCGGCGATGGCGGCGCACATGGCGGCCTGCTGGGCGGCAATCATGGAAATGGTGCCGCCGATGGCGGCGGTCTGCATGGCGCCGGACTGGCCCAGATAGTCGCTGGTCACGATCATCCCGGCGTGCATGAGCCGCTGCTTTTTTCCAATTCCGAAGAAGCCGTAGCCCTTTTGCCCGGCCAGGAAATCGTCTGCCTCCATGATATCGGTCATAACGGCGCCGCGGTCCGCCGGAAGGGCCGCCAGCACGCCCAGGGTGGCCGGCTCGTAATCCGTTCCATACTTGCAGCCTTTGGATCTTAAGCCCCTGTATAATTCCATCGTGGCATTGCATTTTTCCTCCGCGCTGCCGTCGCAAAGGGCCAGCACATTGGACAGGGACTGCACCGCGTTGCCGGAGAAGAATTCCGGCTTCAGCAGGCGGTAGCAACGCTCCGTTTCCGCCACGATCTGTTCGTCCGACAGATCGGATAAAGCCAGCATGGCCGCAAACACGCTGTCCTCTCCGGAGGTCAGGAACGGATGCTCATTCTTCATCCGTTCATAGATCTGACGCGTGCGGCCCGCGACCGCCCCATACCGGGCAGGCTCCACCACATCGGCGATCATCATGGACGCCACAGGCAGATAGGGAGAGCTCCAGAAGTGTTCTTTCAGCGCGTCGTAGACCTGCAAAGCCTGGGTGAGCTTCCGGTCCGGATTGCTGTCCACCGCCATCATGGCGATCATAGCCAGCTTCGCGGTACTGCGGAAGTTGGAGAACACGCCTGTCTCCGTCTTCAGCAGCGTCTTGCAATATTCCAGCCGCTCAGGCTCCGCTTTGCACCGCTTGTCAAGAAAAATCGCCGCGCACACGGGGTAAAGATAGGCGCTTTCCCATGGGAAAGTGGATTTTACAATATCTCTGTTTTCGATAAAGCTGCCGCAAAGGGCAGATAACGATGTTCTCATATGCGTTCTCCTATCGTTGTATTCTGGTGTGATATGCGCGAAACCGATCTGCTTACAGCCATTATAAACTGTAAGCAGATCGGTTTCAAGGACACGGGATAAAAGTGCTGCACGTCCAGAAAGAAAAAGACCGCAGCGAACCACGAATATTCACTGCGGCCAGTCATCTGCTGCGCTATGGGAAACGGGCAGCCGCGTAGCGAACTACAAAAAATGTGGAGTTCATCTTCGGATGGCATCCACATTTTTTGTAGTTTTTTTCGTTTCTCATTCTGCGCATATACAAATTTTATAGATAAAGCAACTTTTTTTGAAGTTTACAGACGGACAAATATCGTATCTAATGAGAATGGCTGAAATTATCCCAAAAAATAATATAAAGAGGAGGAGTTTTTAGAAATGAAAGAACACATGAAACGGCTCATATCCTGGCTGCTCACCGCGGCTATGGCGCTGTCCATGCTTGTTCTGCCCATCCAGTATGTGGATGCCGCAGGCGCGGAAAGAACGACGGGCGACGCCATGGCCGAGTTCTACGTCGCCACCACAGGCAGCGACTCGAACGACGGCAAAACAGCGGCGACCCCCTTTGCCACCATCGCGGCGGCAAGAGACGCGGTCCGCGAGATCAACCAGAACATGACAGGCGATATCATCGTCCATATCGCGGACGGCGATTATTACCT
>JBJDZO010000226.1:0-2237 GCA_051868095.1 Butyricicoccus sp.
CGAACAGGTCAAGGCCAATTACCGGCAGAATCAGATCCTCGTCGTGACACAGGACACCCAGAGCGACGTCCTGAGCGCGGTCAGCACCGGCGTCATCAGCGCCATGATTACGCAGGACGGCTACGAAGCCGGATATCTCGCCATTGACGCCATTCTCAAAAGCCTGTCCGGGCAGGAGACCCCACAGAATATTTATCTGTCCGCCGAACTGCTGACCTGGCGCAATGTGGATGATTTTATGAAAGACTACCTTCAGCGGAGGGATCAACATGATTAAAGCGCTCATTGTAGATGACGATTTCCTGGTGCGCATGTTTCTCAAGCAGCTCATCAACTGGGAAAGCCAGGGCTTTGAGCTGGTGGGGGATGCCTGCGGCGGCGAGGAAGCACTCGAACTGATCGACCGTTTCTCCCCCGAGCTGATCATCACCGACCTGAGCATGCCCGGCATGGACGGCATCGAACTGATTGAGCGGGCTCGTACCCGCCTGCCGGACAGTTATATTATTGCTTTGAGCTGCCATGGAGAATTTGAATACGTCAAAGAAGCGATGAAGCAGGGCGCGAATGAATATGTGCTCAAGAACCTGCTGGATGCGCCCGGCCTGTGCAAACAGTTGGAGACCGCACGCACCAAGCTGGAATCTGCGGCCCGCCGTGCCGAACAGACCGACAAACTGCGTCAGCTTGCCGCCAAAGGCACCGAAATGCTGCGGTTTGAGTTCCTGCAGGGACTGCTGCAAGATACACCGCTGCCCGAGGAGGAACAGCTCCGCCGCTGCCGGGAAGCCGGGCTGGAAGGCCGTTTTCATGCGTGTGCCGCGCTGGCTGCCGCAGCCGAAACGGCGCGGCGCGATGCGCTTGTACAGGTCTGCGGACAGTTCTGCCGCAATAAACCGGCCCATTGTCTGCCTTATGACGAGCATTCCTGCTTTATTTTGCTCGATCTGAGTGCAATCGCTTCCGAAGCAGGACAGATGGATTGGGTTCGTTCGTTTTCCGAAGGGCTGTATGGCTGCATCGATGAATATCTGAACGTGCGTCCGCGTCTGGGTGTGAGCACAGTGCAGGTCGGCATGAACGGATTGCAGCAGGCAGTCTGTCAGGCGCGCACCGCGATTGGCTATGCGTTTTATGACCGTCACATCCATTATGCCGCTGACCTTCCCCAATCGGACGAGAGCCTGCCCGAGGAAGCGTATGCCATGCTGCGCCATCTCCCCTCCATGGTCGAGGAAGGGCTGTTCGAACGCATCTGTGAGGAAGGCCAGCAGGTTCTCAGCCTGTGCAGCCGCAGACAGTCGCCTCCCGAGGAAGTACGCCGCTGGTTTGGAGATCTGCTGCAAATTACTGCTGTCGGCGGCGACATCCCCGCTTCCTTTGAGGAATGCACGGCCCGTCTGGATGAGCTGACTCAGCATCTCGCGGAGGAGCGCGGCACTGGTGGCGGCAATCGCGCCATCCGGCAGGCGGCTGCTTATCTGCGCGAAAACTTCGCCGAATCCATTTCACTGGCTGCGGTCGCGGCTGAGGTGCACCTCAACCCCGCCTATCTCTCCTATCTGTTCAAGCGGGAAATGGGCATCAATTTCAGCGATTACCTGCAAAACTGCCGCATGGAGCACATCAAGCTGCTGCTCCGGGAATCGGATGAGCCGCTCAAGGAATGCGCCACGCGCGCCGGTTTTTCCGACTACCGCAACTTCTGCAAGCTATTCAAAAAACAGACTGGCCTGCGCCCCGCGCAGTACCGTAGCCTGAACCGTGAATCCTGAAGAAAACCGCCCGTTTGGGCGGTTTTTTTTGTGCAAAAAAGGCTGGGCTGCACGAAAATCCATACAGCCCAACCCCCATTAAAGAAGAGAAAAAAGAAAAGATGCAGTCCGGATGAAACCCCGCTCCGCCCCATACGGGGCGGATGCAGGATCATGATTTTTATGCGCGCTTCGCGTTTTTACGCATATCAAGGATAACCGAACCAACGATGATGAGGCCCTTGACAATGTTGGTCATGTTATCGTCAACCTTCAGCATAACGAGGCCGTTGTTGATAACGCCCAGAATCAGGATACCAGCCAGTACGCCGGAAATACGGCAGATACCGCCGGTATGCGAGGTGCCGCCTACGGTAGCCGCTGCGATAGCGTCCAGCTCGTAGTTCAGACCGGAGTTCGCGGAGTCCGCCGAACCGGCACGGCCAGCCAGCAGGATGCCGCCGATTGCTGCACACAGCGAGC
>JBJDZO010000227.1:0-2234 GCA_051868095.1 Butyricicoccus sp.
GATACAACGGTGCCATTGCGGCGCGTGAATTCAACGCAGTTCCGGGTCGTAACGGGATTGAGCGGCTCCTTCCGCATGTCGTATCCCCGATCCGCAAGGATACGCTCCGCGATCTCGTTGAAGGAAAGGGTCCTCTTGTACTGGCTGATCTCATCATGGGCATTCAGGTCAAAGCGTATGGCCGGGCCGGAAGAGACATCCATGCTCATGCTGTGGAGCCTGGTATTATCCGCAATCGTAAACCACGCCACCGTGGCGGCAGTGACGCTTACCAAAGCAATCAGAGCCAGCAGGATCGAAAGATACAGCTTTCGACCGCCGGGATTCTGTTCTGTTACATTCTTTTCCATAGCTTAACCCTCAGGCGCGAGTGTGGCATAGAAAGCCAAACCGAAGTCGGCAGCATCGTATTCAATACTGTCGCTACAGTCAGGGTCGCAGCCTTCCAGATAAAAAAACACGTCGATCTGATAGTCGGCACCCGGCTTGAGATAAAACAACGGCTCGCCGGGAACATACCCCTCCGAAAGCATGAAGGCGCTGAGCGGGAGCGCAGGATCGGGTACCGGGGTCACATTTCCGCCGGCGTCGCTCTTTAGAACGATATTGCCGGGCTGAAGTTCACCGTTAACAACGGTGTTCAGCACCTGCTGATTTTCTTCATTGTGCTCATCGCTGAGATAAAAGATTCTGGCCGTGTCCGGCTCATCGTGAACCGCGATGCCCAAGCGGGCTGCGTTCAGCAGCAGGCTGTCCTCTCCGGCCTTTTCCGCCAGCATGCCAAACGCATCGGACTGGTCAAGATAGACAGCGACGCTTGTGGAAGATGCGGCTTCTCCGCCCAGCTCTGCGCGCATATCGATCGCGCCATAGCAGAGCATATTCTGCTCGGAAAGGTCGGCCAGACGAGTGAAATTCTCCGCCCTGTCAGACGCCGAGGCGGGGCAATAGACGAAGTTCTGCAGGTCGGCGGTGGAAACAGGGAGCAGAAACAGGTGGTTGCCGCTGTTGAACTGAAGCTCACAAACATTGCCGGAATAGGTGCTGTCGGAGGATGCCTTGACGTACAGCGTCAGCTCCGAGCTGCCGGTGCTTGTTTGGATGCGGCTGGTGCTGACATTGCGGCTGGAGGTGAACCATGCATAGGTAGCCGCAGAGAGCACGGCCGCCGCCGCAAGGGTCGAGAGAATGGCGAGGAACGCGGAGCGTTTTACAAATTTCAGATTCATGTTCTCCGCCCCTCCTGTTACGCAGGAACTTCCGTGGTATCCATCCCGGTGAAGCCGAGCGCAAGCGCGATCATCCTGCCCTGAACCGCGTTGATGCAGTTATCGTCGCACCCCTCAAGATAAAGATAGTAATCCACTCTGGCGACTTCGTCGGCAGAAAGCGTGCAGAGCACGGAATCGCCGGGGCGGGCATATTCCGGATCGTCGGTCGCCTTGGCGCAGTACCCGAAAATATCGGCAGCCGGGTCGCTGACAAAGTCCGGCTTCCCGGCGGCATCCACAGCCGCGACCACAGCGCCCGGCTGTTCGATGGTCCGGCGCTCTTCGGCGTTTGCCGTATTGCCCATGGAGTCCAGACTGAAAATATGGACGTACCTTTTGTTTTGGGCTGTTATCACAAGGCCGAGCCGCATGGACGCCAGCGCTTGGTTATCGCTTCCGAAATCCAGTGCGTTCCGGTCAAAATAAACGGCGCTGTCGGCCAGTTCGCTTTTCAGATAAAGCGTGCCGCAGACCGCGGAGGCCGCAAAATTTTCATCCTGAGCAAAGCCGATCGAAATGCCATCGCGGTTTTGCCCTCTGGCGGCATAAAAAGTGCTGAGATCCGCAGTAGAAAGGGGCTGGAGCAGGACATCCGCCCCGAACGCGCTCAGCGCACAGCTGTCGGAAAAAGGGCCGTCCGGGGTATTTGCGATCAGGAGATTGCCTTCGCCGTAACCGATGCCGCCCTCCAAAGGCTCCACATTGGTGTCCGAGGAAAAGGTGAACCACGCGTAGGTGGCGGACGAAACGGCGATGATCGCGGCAAGAAGGGTGACAACTCCGAAAATTATCTGCATACGGTAGCTTTTTCCCATTTAAGATCTCCTTACCCCAAATCAGAGAGGCCGGCAAAGGACAGCGCAAGAACCTTCAGGGTGGCGCCCACGAGGTCGTTGGTGCAATCCTGATCGCAGCCCTCAAGCCAGATATACACATCGACCTGAACAGGCTCGCCGTAGCCGG
>JBJDZO010000228.1:0-2222 GCA_051868095.1 Butyricicoccus sp.
ACAGAATCTTCTGGTCGATCGGCTCATCATCCTCCAAGCCGAGGGAATCCATCATGTTCTGGATGCGCTCGGAACCGAACAGGCGCATGAGGTCGTCCTCCATGGAGATGTAGAACGAGGATTCACCCGGGTCGCCCTGACGGCCGGCACGGCCGCGCAGCTGGTTATCGATACGGCGGGATTCATGGCGCTCGGTGCCGAGGATATACAGACCACCGGCCGCGCGCACCTTTTCGGCATCCGCATCGGTTTCTTCCTTGAATTTCTTGTAGTATTCGCTGAACTTATTGCGCGCTTCGAGAATCTCTGCGTTGTCGGTATCCGCGTGGCCGGTCGCCTCAACGATGATCTCATCCGGATAGCCCGCCTTCTGGAGCTGTTCCTTGGCCATAAATTCGGCGTTGCCGCCCAGCATAATATCGGTACCACGACCGGCCATATTGGTCGCAATCGTCACCGCGCCCAGCTTGCCTGCCTGCGCAACGATTTCGGCTTCCTGCTCGTGGTACTTGGCGTTCAGGACGGTATGCTTAATGCCCTTGCGCTTAAGCAGCGCGGACAGCTCTTCCGACTTCTCGATGGAAACCGTACCGACCAGAATCGGCTGACCCTTGGCGTGGCATTCCTCGATGCGGCGGATGGTTGCCATGGTCTTGCCCTTTTCGTTCTTGTAAACCGCATCCGGATTGTCCTTACGGGCAATCGGCTTGTTGGTCGGGATTTCAATGACGTCCAGCTTGTAGATGTCGCGGAACTCCTGCTCCTCGGTCAGCGCGGTACCGGTCATACCGGACAGCTTGCCGTACAGACGGAAGAAGTTCTGGAAGGTGATGGTTGCGAGCGTCTTGGACTCATGCTGTACCTGTACGCCTTCCTTGGCCTCGATGGCCTGATGCAGACCCTCGTTGTAGCGGCGGCCGAACATCAGACGGCCGGTGAACTCATCGACAATGATGATCTGGCCGTCGCGAACCACGTAATCGACGTCCTTCTGCATGATGCCGCGTGCCTTGATGGCCTGATTGATGTGGTGCTGGAGGGTGCTGTTTTCCGGGTCGTTCAGGTTATCAACCTTGAAGTATGCCTCGGCGCGCGCCTGCCCCTTGGGGGTCAGGGTTGCGGTGCGGGCCTTCTCATCCACGATATAGTCGGCCTCGATGTCGTCCTGCTCTTCCTTCGCGTCCACTTCCTTGACGCGCATCGCGGTCAGACGGGCCGCGAACTGATCGGCGATCTGATAAAGCTGGGTGGACTTATCGCCCTGTCCGGAAATGATAAGCGGGGTACGCGCCTCATCGATCAGGATGGAGTCCACCTCATCGACGATTGCAAAGGCATGATCGCGCTGCACGCGGGAATTCATATAAATCGCCATGTTATCGCGCAGGTAGTCAAAACCAAACTCATTGTTGGTACCATAGGTGATATCCGCGTCGTACATGGCCTTGCGGTTCTGCGGCTCGACGGCATGGATAATCAGGCCCACCTTGAGGCCGAGGAAGCGGTAAACCTTGCCCATCCATTCGGAGTCACGCTTTGCCAGATAGTCGTTGACCGTGACGATGTGCACGCCCTTGCCGGTCAGCGCGTTCAGATACGCCGGCAGAGTCGCCACGAGGGTCTTACCTTCACCGGTTTTCATCTCCGCGATGCGGCCCTGATGCAGGACGATACCGCCGATGATCTGCACGCGGTAATGGCGCATGCCGAGCACGCGGTCAGCCGCCTCGCGGCAGGTTGCAAACGCCTCCGGCAGCAGATTGTCCAGACTTTCGCCGTCCTGATAGCGCTTTTTGAACTCATCGGTCTTGGCGCGCAGCTCGGCATCGGTCAGTTTTCGGTATTCGTCTTCTAATGCAAGAACCTTGTCCGCAATTGGTTCAATTTTCTTGACCTCACGGCTGGAATAGGTTCCAAAGATTTTTTCCAAAAATTTAGCCATTGTTTTCAGCCTTTCATATTTCATCGAATATTACAGTCCAGAAAACATTATATCACAACAGCCCTGTAAACTGAATACAAAAGTTGTAAATAATTTTGGAATCCTGAACTTTTTATAGAAAAAGAGGAATCGCAAATTGGCCATTGCCCTTTTGATTCCGATTCAGGAAGTCGGTAGCCCTTAGAAAACAAAAAAAGACGGCAACCGAAGTTACCGTCTAATTTGTGTGCGCGTCGAGTTATCTTCCCGGGCCGTCGCCAGCCAAGTATTGTCACCGTAA
>JBJDZO010000229.1:0-2216 GCA_051868095.1 Butyricicoccus sp.
CAGTTCGGCTCCGACCTCGACGCGGACACCAAGGCCCGTCTGGATCAGGGCGAACGCATCGTAGAAGTGCTCAAGCAGCCGCAGAATACCCCGATTCCGGTTGAAAAGCAGGTTATCATCATCTTCGCGGTTGTCAACAAGCACCTGATCGATGTTCCTGCCAAGCTGGTCGGTGAGTTCCAGAACGAGCTGTTCGAGTATCTCGATGCCAACCATCCGAATATTGCGTCCACCATCCGTGAGACCAAGGTCATTGACGCTGTTAAGGACGAACTGACGCAGGCCATTGTCGATTTCAAGGCCAAGTTCCTCTCTGAGAGATAATTCTGATTTTTCGGAAGAAGGGAGGATAACTTATGGCTTCCGGCAATATGAAGGACATCAAGCGCCGCATGAAGAGCGTCCAGTCCACCATGCAGATCACCAAGGCCATGGAGCTGGTCGCCTCCTCCAAGCTGCGCCATGCCAAGGAGCGCGTTACAAAGTCGCGCCCCTACTTTAACACGATGTACGAGACCATGGCGCGTATCGCCAAGGAAACGCGCGAGGGCGATTCTGTTTACACCAAGGTACGCCCGGTCAAGAAGAGTCTGTTCATTGTCATCGCGGGCGACCGCGGCCTTGCGGGCGGCTATAATGCCAACGTGCTCAAGCTGGCCGCCGCGCAGATGGCGGACAAGACTGCGTGCGTCATCACCCTCGGCAAAAAGGCGGAGGAATACTACGCCAAGCGCGATTTCGAGGTGCTGGCCGATTATCCCGGCATCGCGGAAACCATGCGCATCCAGGATACGCACGACATCGTGGACGACATGCTGTACCGCTTCAAAAAGGGCGAGATCGACGAGGCATACATCTGTTATACCGAATTTGTCTCCCCCATGACGCAGGAGGCGCGCTGCAAAAAGCTGCTGCCCCTGTCTTTTGCGGACGAAAACGCCGACGGCGGCAAGCCCAAGGCGCTGACCGAATACGACCCCTCCCCCGAGGCGGTTTTCTCGGCCATCGTCCCCGAGTATCTCAACGGCGTGCTGTACGGTTCCGTCGTAGAAAGCTATGCGTCCGAGCAGTCCGCCCGCCGCATGGCCATGGAATCGGCCTCCGACAACGCCAGCGAGATGATCGAAAACCTCAACCTGTCCTACAACCGCGCACGTCAGGCTGCCATTACGCAGGAAATCACGGAGATTGTCGCCGGTTCGGGTCAGGTAGGATCGTAAACAGGTAGGAGTTAGGAAGTAGGAGGTAGGAGTTTGCCTTTTCTCTCCCTGACTCCGGTAAAGATAGGAGATTGGAGTACTGGAATTGGAGCAAAACCTCCTCACTCCTCACTCCTCACTCCTAACTCATATCAAGGGAGTTTTGCCAATGAGTGAGCATAACATTGGTACCGTCGTCCAGATCATTGGACCGGTACTGGATATCAAATATGATGCAGATTCGCTTCCCAAGCTCCTGAGTGCAATCACCATCAAGGCAGAAGACGGACATGTTGTTACCGCTGAGGTCGCACAGCATGTCGGTCAGGATACGGTACGCTGCATCTCCATGCAGTCGACCGATGGCCTTGTGCGCGGTATGCAGGCGGTCGATACCGGTTCCCCGATTACGGTGCCGGTTGGTCCGCAGAACCTGGGACGCATGTTTAATCTGCTCGGTGAGCCGGTTGACAACAAGCCGGCGGTACAGACCGATGCGCGCTGGCCGATTCATCGCCCGGCGCCGAGCTATGAGGAGCAGCAGTCTACGACCGAGATCCTCGAAACCGGCATCAAGGTCGTCGACCTGATCGCGCCCTACGCAAAGGGCGGTAAGATCGGTCTGTTCGGCGGCGCAGGCGTCGGCAAGACGGTCATCATCATGGAGCTGATCAACAACATCGCCAAGCAGCACGGCGGTATTTCGGTATTCACCGGCGTTGGTGAGCGTACCCGTGAGGGTAACGACCTGTACAACGAAATGCAGGAGTCCGGCGTTATTGATAAGACCGTACTGGTGTATGGCCAGATGAACGAACCGCCCGGAGCACGTATGCGCGTCGGTCTGTCCGGTCTGACCATGGCGGAGTATTTCCGCGACGAGGAAGGTCAGGACGTACTGCTGTTTATCGACAACATTTTCCGCTTCACGCAGGCGGGTTCTGAGGTATCGGCGCTGCTCGGCCGTATGCCGTCGGCCGTAGGTTATCAGCCGACGCTGGCAACCGAGATGGGCGC
>JBJDZO010000230.1:0-2216 GCA_051868095.1 Butyricicoccus sp.
ATCAAGGTGCCCGCCACCAGAATCATCGCGCCCTGCATAAAGGTCTGTTTTTTATTTTTCTGCAAAAATAGCACGCCTTTCCTGTGAGTTCTTGTATGCTTCTATACTACGCCAAGGCGCGCCGCATGATGTCTTTATTCATCGAGCAGATGCGGGCCAGCCGGCTCTTCGGTCTCGTCCATGGGCTGCTCCTTCAAAGCCGCGCCGCAGCTCGCGCAGAACGCATCTTCTCTGCTGCACTGCTTGCCGCACTCCGGACAGGAGACACTCGCTTTCATGTCGGTCAGCTGCGCGCGCAGCGCCTCAATCTTGCTTCGCGTCTCATCGAGCTGCTCCAGATAGCCGTCCATCGCGTCCGGAGCAACCTCCGCACCCAAATGGATGTCATACACCAGCTTGCCAATCTCCTTGTAGAGCACCTCGCATTCGGTGTTCATGTCAAAAATCTGCAAATTGATCTTGGTGGCCTGCGCCATATCGCCGGCCATCTTGCCCGCGGACTCAACCGCACGGGTAGCGGCCTGGCTGGTCTTTCCCGCCATGACCTTTACCTTTTCCAGCATCATTGCTACTTTGTTATCCATTTGGCTGCTCCTTTCCAGTGTTTCCCGAAATCTGTTGTGCACATTATACTCTCGTGCTTTGTAAAAATCAAGCAGTTTCACACCGATACGCAGGTGTTATCCGATAAATTCGTGCAGCACCGACGATTCCGGCATATAGGGCAGATAGTCGATTTCCGCAAACTGCCCGGCTGCGCGCAGCACATCATCCAGTCCCGCACCGCGCATTTCCTGCACATGCTGCTCCAGCCTATCGTTCAGCAGCTGCATTAAAATGCAGGTTTCATACGGCAGATAGGAGTCGATGGTATACGCCGCATTCACGCGGAAGGGATCGATATACAGCCGCTCGCCGCGGCGGATGGACTTCCACTGCTGGATGGTCGTTTCCACAGGCGCGTCCCGGAATTTCGCGTCGCGCACTGCCCGGCGGCAGAACCGCAGCTGCTCGGCGGACATTGTCCAGCCGCCCATATCGACCGTGCTGGCCACCGAAATGTAAATCCCGACCGCCCGTTGTTCCAGTCCACCCAAAATCACACGATTGAAGGCATGAATGCCCTCAATGACCACAATTTCGTCCGGGTCCAGCGTAAACGTCTTGACCTCATCGGTACGCACCTTTTTTTCAAAATCAAACGTTGGAATAGCGATTTCCTCGCCGCGTGCCAGCCGCGCGAGATGATCGTGCAGCAGAGGCAGATCCATGCACAGCGGGGATTCGAAATCGTACACATTGTTTTCCTCGTCCCACGGCATGTCGTAGGTGTCGCGGCTGAGGTAATAGTCGTCCATGGAGATGGTTTCCACATGGATGCCCTTACCGGCCAGCGCACGGCGCAGACGGTCAGCGGTCGTAGTTTTGCCGCTTGACGACGGCCCGCACAGCAGAGCAATCGGCCGCTCGGCCTGCCCCGCGGCAAGCTGCTCGGCGACTGCGCCGATCTGGCTCTGGTAATGGGCTTCGCAGGCCGCAATCAGGCCCGCCGGGTCATGCTTTGCCTGGTCGTTCAGCCAGGCGAGTTGATAGTTTGCCATAGTGTTCCTCGTGCGTTCCATCCCCGCCGGATTGGGATATTATAAAAGCAAACGGCGTTTGCCCGCGTCGATACGTTCTCCGGCTTCCATGTATTCACGCGGGTATTTCGGACTCGTGAACCGGGTGATTTTGCCGGTCGCGCGGTCCACACGCTTGCTCACGCCGCCCGCACCCGCGCTCAAAATGGTCTGGATTTCTTCCATCATGGCGATGTTGTACAGACTTTCGGTGCCCGGCTTGCACCAGCCCACATTCTCAAACCCACCGGCGGTGAACTTCTGCCGGTAGAGATAATACGGGCCGTAGCCTGCCTGCCCAAGCGCCGCAGCCGCATCATCCAGCATGGTTTTCACGCTGTCGTGCTGCCGCACATTCGCCGCCTTATCGGACAGATCCGCACCGCGCTTAATCGCCAGCGTATGCACCGTGATATTTTCCGGCTCCAGCCCGATCAGCGTCTCCATCGTATGGCGGAAGCTGTCCGGCGTGTCGCCCTCCAGCCCCGCGATGGTGTCCATGTTGATGACCTCGAATCCGGCGGTACGCGCCATTTCGTAGGCGGTGAGCACATCGGCGGCACTGTGACGGCGGCCAATGCGCGCAAGCACTTCGTC
>JBJDZO010000231.1:0-2207 GCA_051868095.1 Butyricicoccus sp.
TTGTGTTTGGCAGCGGCGGCAATGTCAAGCTGCGCACGTCCGAGCGTCACGATCCCTCGACCGGTTGTCCGGGGCTGGAATTTGATTTCCCGTTGAACAAAGTCACGGGTGAGATGAAGCTCTGTTTTGAATTGACCGTCCCGCGCGCCGTGGGGGCAATCGATACCTGCCTGTTCGGCGGCAACGTCACCGCACAGGGTCTGACCATCTGTGGCCCGGTCTGCGGTGAGACCGAAGAGTGTCCGGTGATCGCATATCAGAAATCTACGGTATGCGTACCGGTCACCGTTACACCGTTTGCGATTGTTGGTACACCGGTCACGACCTGCTGCGGCAATCCGGTTATCACAGCCGGCGATACCTGTGCGCATACGACCAATGTCTGCCGTTTTACCATCCGGCAGCAGGTCTGCGTCGCAGTTCCGGTGGAGTTTGGTGCACGAGCAGTAGCGGGAACCCCCAGTGCGCAGTGTAATGAAACGAGTGACCGGAATATTTGTACCGATTGCCGTGAGGCATCCGAAGCCACGGAATAAAAAGAAAGTCCGCCCCGAAAAGGGCGGACTTTTCATCTTTGCTTACATTTCGCTGAGGTCGAACTGGTCACGTTCTTCCTCGAGTGTGTCCACTTTGATGCGCTTGAACATCAGGAAGTGTTTGCCGCACTCATTGACCAGTTCGCCGCGCTGCTCGAACTGGAACTTGCGGTAAAAGCCCTTCGCGCGTTCGTTTTGCTCGGCAACCGCGGCACATAGGTATTCGCGGCCCAGTCGGCGGTAAACCGACATGGACTGTCCGATGATCTGCTGGCTCAGCCCACAGCCGCGGTATTCGGGCGCGATGCAGTAGCCGCCAACCATACCGGTGTCCGGCCGTGTCAAGTTGGCCGCATCGAGAAACACAAGTACCACCGGCTTATCGTCCAGCATGCCGAACGAAACTGCTTCCCGGCAGACCGCCGAGGCCGCATCGGCTTGCGCCAGTTTGGCCGCATCGTCGAGCTGTGCGTCGGTGCCGTAGGCGCTCTTGTAATGCTCGTGCGCGAACGAGAGCAGCAGCGCGCGGTCGTCTGCGTTTTTGGGATCGTAGGGGCGGTACCAGACCTGCACGGTGCTCGGAATGCCCTTGTTGTCGCTCCAGCCGATGGAAGCGAAGGTGGACAGCTCCTGCGGCAGGTGGGAAGCATCGTTCCAGTATTCGGCGCGTACGCTGCCGTCGTCCGCAAAAAGCAGCTTGGCAACACAGGTGTTGTCGCCCCAGCCGATGTCTACAATCTGCGCGGGTTCGAGCTTCAGCACGCGGCACAGAATGCTGCGGATGGCCGAGCCGTGCGACACAACGGCAAGCGTCTGGCCGTCGCGATCTTTTGCGATGCGGTGCAGCTCGGCAAGCACGCGGTCGCCTGCCTGCAAAACACTTTCGCCGCCGGGGACCGTGCATTCCCACGGGCGGGTGCGCCAGACAGCGTACTGCTCGGGTGCGATACGCGGCAGAATGGCCCAGGTTTTGTCCTCCCAGTCGCCCATGTCAATTTCGTGCAGCTCCGGGCGGATGATGACCTTCATGCCCTTGCGGTCGGCAATGGCCTTGGCCGTATGGCGTGCACGGTACAGATTGGACGCATAAATAGCGTCCAGATGCACGTCGTCAAAGCGTTTGGCGATGTAGGGAAGCTGCTCATACGCCTTGGGGGTGAGCAGCGAATCATAAATGCCGTGGCAGCGGCGGTAGACGTTGCCTTCGGCTTCGGCGTGGCGGATCAGGAAAATGGTCGTCATACGAGGACAGCCCCCGTCAGGTCGGTGACCTTTTCCACGCCGTGAGTCTGCATATAGTCTTTCAGCTCCTCCAGTGCCTTAACCGGCGTCATCGGGTCGGCAAACATCGCGGTGCCGATTGCAACCGCGTCCGCGCCTGCGAGCATCATTTCCGCGATGTCGCGGCCAGTGCGGATGCCGCCCATGCCGATGATCGGCACGTCCACCGCCTTGCGCACCTGATACACCATGCGTACCGCGACCGGGAATACGGCCGGGCCGGACATGCCGCCCATGATATTGGACAGGATGGGCCGGCGGGTATCGACGTTGATGCGCATGCCGAGCAGGGTGTTGATGAGGCTGAGCGCGTCCGCGCCCGAAGCAACAGCAGCGCGCGCAATCTCAGTGATATCGGTGACATTCGGGCTAAGCTTGACAATCACCGGC
>JBJDZO010000232.1:0-9752 GCA_051868095.1 Butyricicoccus sp.
GTAAGCCGGGAAGCCGGGATCGGCGATGTTCAGCGCCTTTTCCGGGCGGAAGGTGGGCAGTACGCGCACATCAAAGCCGGTGTCCTGCGCGAGCAGGCGATGATACTGGAGGTCATCCGCCGGGTCGTCGGTTGTGCACAGTGCACGCACGCGGCTGTCCCGGATGAGCGAGCGGGCCGAGCCGTTCTCGCCGCGGAGCACCTCATTCGCCTGATCCCAGATGCGCGGCGCGCTCTGGGCGTCGAGCAGCTCGTCCGTGCCGAAGTAGCGCATCAGCTCCAGATGCGACCAGTGGTAAATCGGGTTGCCGATCAGGCGGGGCATGATCTCCGCGAACCGGTCAAACTTCTCGCGGAAATCCGCGTCGCCGGTCACAAAGCGCTCAGGCACCGCATTTGCACGCATGACGCGCCATTTGTAGTGGTCGCCCGCGAGCCATGCTTCTCCGATGTCGGCAAAGCGCTTATCCTCATAAATTTCGCGCGGATTCAGGTGGCAATGATAGTCGAAAATCGGCATTTTTTCGGCATAATCATGGTACAGCCGCCGCGCAGGTTCGGTTGAGAGCAGGAAATCTTCGGTGATAAAGGTTTGCATGAAAAACTCCCCTTTCGTTTTCTGGAGTGTCTCCCGGCCATCACCGGGAGCCCTTTTCTTGACTCTAGTATAACAATTTTTGGCGGAACGGTGCGCGGCATATCGAACTTGAAAACAGGTGAAAAGTGCTATATAATTTAAATATGGATAAAGGGAGGAGGGCATTTTTAGTGGATTTGCATAAGGACGAGTTTACCCTGCGCCAGACCATGCGGCAGTCGGACTTTGAATGCTACCACTACTGTGATGTAGTTCCGCCGGTGGTGGACTTCCACGAGCACGAATTCTACGAAATTTTCTTTTTTATGTCAGGAAATGTGCTGTATACGGTCGAAGGCCGCACCTATCAGCTTCGACCGGGCGACATCCTGCTGACCAACAACCGCGACATTCACCGGCCGGACATCCGACCGGGCAAGCCCTATGAACGGTACGTCATCTGGGTGCAGCCGCAGGTGATCGAGGCGGTGCAGCGGCTGGGCACCGATCTTTCGGCCTGCTTTATGGACGCAGCCGAGAAAAAGTACAAGCTCATCCGGCCGGACGGGGCCATGCTGACCCATCTGCGCGGCCTGTGTGAGAACATGGTGTACTGCCGCAACGAAAGCAGCTTCGGCAGCAGCATGCTGTCGCTCGTGTACCTGATCGAGTTCCTGATTTATCTAAACCGCGCCTATTTCGCAACCCCGAACGCCATTCGGCAGGATGTCACCGAGAATGAGAAGATCAATCAGGCGGTGGCGTACATCAACGAGCATCTGGAGGAGGACTTGTCGCTCGACCGGCTGGCGGGTGTGCTGTACGTGAGCAAGTCGCATCTAAGCCACAAGTTCAAGGAGTTCACCGGTCTGACCCTGTACCAGTACATTATAAAGAAGCGGCTGGTGGTGGCGCGCAACATGCTGCGCGAGGGCGCACAGGTCATGGACGCCTGCCTGCAATGCGGGTTTAATGATTATTCCAATTTCCTCAAGGCGTTTAAACGCGAATTTGGAAAAAGCCCGAAGGAATTCATGCCGCGCACATAGAGCATATAAAAAAGCGCCTGCCGTTCCTGTGACGGCAGGCGCTGCTGTATGTTCGGGGGTCAATCCATGCGCTCGATTTCTTCGCGCACGATCTGTACCCAGCGGTATGCATTTTCCGGGTTCTTGCCCAGCGTGTGGTTGTCCTTCATCATGATTTCCACGTGATTATTCCGGGTCTTTTTGAGGAAATCACGGATGTAGGTGCGGATATAGTCCTCATCCATGTGCGGCACAGCCAGATAGCTCGGGCTGGGCTTGTGCGAGTAGACATAATCGCGGCCGAGCTGTTCGCTCATGACCTCGACATTGGCCCACGCAGAAACCGATACGCGGCGCAGATGCGGGATTTTCCTCACGTACTCCCAGCGCGGGTTGATCGGCTCGCAGCAGCCATAGCTCAGGATACCGAAGTCTTCAGCCAGCTCAATCTGGTAGGGCAGGATAAATTCCGCGAACATTTCGGGCGAAACCTCGCCGGTCTCCTGCGATTCGAGGAACAGCCACATATCCTTCTTCATTGCGCCGGTAGACTGCCCCTGCGGGCCGCAGGCGGGAAGCTGGGTCGAGAAGCCGTAGCCGCCCGAACCGACGTAAGAGCTGTTGCTGTTGTAGCACAGATAGCCGTGTTCCTCGAGATATTTGGCCTTGGCTTTGTAGCCGTCGGTCATCTTGCGCATGAGCATGTGCACTTCATCCGGGTAATCATAGAAGTCGTACAGCATGTTTTCCAGACCGCGCAGGTTGGCGTAATCCCAGGTCAGATGCATGGAATGCCACCACTTGTGGCGGATTTCCACTTCCAGAATGCCGTCAAATACCTCGCAGGCCAGATCGAACGCCATTTTGGTGGCTTCCTCGTCCACGCGGATCTCCGGGCACTTGACCAGATCGAGATCGGTTTCCATGTCCTTGATCGGCGGGTTGAAGGTGTACGCGCCGCCGCCCTCGACGCCTTCCACGCCTTCGGGGGTGGTATCAACGCCCCACTCGGTGTCCACTGCCGTGTAGGGCAGGTAGAATTTGGCCTCCTGTACGCGGTCATCCTTCATCTTTTCGCCCCAGATGACCTCCTTGCGCAGCCACATCTCCCAGTCCTTGGCCAGCTCGCCTTCGCACTCGAGCGTGTTCCACGGGATGATTTCATTCCAGCCGTTCTCCGGGTCAATGAAGATCAGCGGGCGGGTGTCGAGCAGATCGTTGTGCGCCGTCCACAGCTTCACCTTTTCCTGCTGGATGGGCAGCTCGGCGAGCGCACGCAGACGCTTGGCCCACTCGCGCAGAATGGCCTTGTCGTGTGCGCTCATGACAATCTGGTCCTTTTCCGGGCCGAACAGCATCCAGTTTCCGCATTGTGCCTTGTCAATCATGGTGAAATCTCCTCTCTCATTCTCATAAAATCCTGCGGCCGCCGCAATTTTATGCTATAATCAAAGGAGCATGAAACGGCGGCTTTTTGCAGCTTTTCTCTCTGTAAAACGATTATACCGCGGATTTGAGGAAAAGCGTGAATGCCGGGTTGCGAAAAAACAGCGGCACTGGGGGCTGCAATTGGGCGAATATGGGAAACACCTTTGCAAAATTGTCATTTGGAAGGCGGGGGATGGACAAATGGAGGAATATGGGCTGCCGCCGGAGTTTGATCCGCGCAGCATGCCGCGCCTGACCGGGGCGCATATGATCGATGAACAGCACAGCAGCCGGCATTCGCGCCTGATGCACACGCACGAGAACGATCTGGAATTGCTGTATATTTACAGCGGCCACGGCGAGCACATCATCAACGGGCGGCTGTACCGGGTGCAGGCGGGGGATATGGTGATCTGCAACGCGGGCGCACTGCATGGTGAGGACCCCGAGCGGGTGCGGCAGATGCGCTCGTACAGCATCGCGCTGACCGGCGTGAAGGTGCGCGGCCTGCCCGAAGGCTGCCTGATCGGGGAGAATGCCAATCCGGTGCTTTCCTGCGGCATGCTGGCCGAGCAGATCGGGCCGATGATGCGCCTGATTTTCCTGCTCCAGTCCGACCAGCGCAACCTGCGGCAGGTGTGCGCCCATACCGCGCTTGCCGTGCTCGTGCTGGTGTGGGACTGTCTCCAGAACCGCGCCGAGCACACGCACGAAAAACAGCACCCCGCGGCCAGTATCCTTGCGCTGCGCATTCAGCGATATCTGGACGCCCATTACCGCGAGCCGCTGACCCTGCGTTCGGTCAGTCTGGCGCTGCGCATGAGCGAATATTACCTCGCGCACGTATTCCGGCAGGAATACGGCATGCCGCCCATGCAGTACGTCCTCAAACGCCGCATCGGAGAGGCACAGACGCTGCTCATGGACACCAATCTGCCCGTGGCGGAGATTTCCGCCCAGCTCGGCTACGAGAACCCATGGAATTTCAGCACCGCCTTCCGCCGCAAGGTGGGCATGTCGCCCAGTCAGTACCGCACCGCCTTCCGCACGATGAAGGGCTGAGCAGAGCACCCGCTGTACCCCGGACGAACAGAAAAGAATGTATAAATTTTCATTCCGTGTGGGAAAAAGGCGGCGGAATGGAGAAATTATGCATGCGTGCAGGAAATGATGCATTTTGCACAAAGGATTCGGGCAGAGTGACGAAATGAAACGCTTATTTTATGAAAAGAATTGTGAAACTGCCAAAATGTATGGAAAGTGTAAAGAAAGATTACACATTTTCCGGCCATGGGTGTATAATACTAGCAGATTACTAAAAGGCGGACAGGTGTTTCCCTGACGTAGACAGTAATCGGGATCAAATTTTAGGGAGGAAATCACCATGAAAAAGGCACTCAGCATGCTTCTTGCAGCAGCCATGTGCACCACGATGCTGGCTGGCTGCGGCGGCAGCAGTGACAATGCAGATAACGCGGGCGCAGCAAGCGGTTCCGAGAGCACCGCATCGGGCGCAGCGTTCAAGATCGGCGGCACCGGCCCGCTGACCGGCGGCGCGGCAATTTACGGCAACGCGGCCAAGAACGGCGCACAGATCGCTGTCGATGAGATCAACGCCGAGGGCGGCATCCAGTTCGAGCTCAAGTATGAGGACGACGA
This sequence comes from Butyricicoccus sp., assembly GCA_051868095.1. Taxonomy (GTDB): domain Bacteria; phylum Bacillota; class Clostridia; order Oscillospirales; family Butyricicoccaceae; genus Butyricicoccus_B. The sequence goes on from JBJDZO010000232.1 coordinate 4,692, forward strand.
GCACGACGCGGAAAAGGCTGTCAACGCATACAACGCGCTGAAGGACTGGGGCGTTCAGCTTTCGCTCGGTTCGGTCACTTCCAAGCCCTGTGAGGCAACTGCGGCAGACACCTATGCAGACCGTATCTTCGCGCTGACCCCGTCCGCTTCTTCGGTTGCGGTAACCGAGGGTAAGGACAATATGTTCCAGATGTGCTTCATGGACCCGAACCAGGGCACTGCATCCGCGCAGTACATCTCGGAGCAGGGTCTGGGCACCAAGGTCGCTGTCATCTGGAAGAACGATGACGTTTATTCGACCGGTATCCATGATACCTTTGTCGCAGAGGCCAAGGCCAAGAACCTTGAGGTCGTTTCCGACACCACCTTCACCTCTTCCAGCCAGACCGATTTCTCGGTACAGCTCGGCGAGGCCAAGAAGGCCGGCGCAGACCTGCTCTTCCTGCCGATGTACTATGACGCGGCTTCGCTGATCCTCAAGCAGGCCAAGGATATGGACTACGCGCCCAAGTTCTTCGGCGTAGACGGCATGGACGGCATCCTGACCCTCGAGGGCTTCGACACCTCGCTGGCTGAGGGCGTTATGCTGCTGACCCCGTTCAACGCGGACGCAGAGGACGACAAGACCAAGGCTTTCGTTGCGAAGTACAAGGAGCAGTTCGGTGAGGTTCCGAACCAGTTCGCAGCAGACGCATATGACTGCGTTTACGCCTACAAGCAGGCGCTCGAAGCTGCGGGCGCAACCCCGGATATGTCCGCGGAAGAGCTGTGCGACCTGATGATCGAGCAGTTCACCAGCATGACCTTTGACGGCCTGACCGGTGAGGGCATGACCTGGGATGCAGCTGGTGCGGTTTCCAAGAGCCCGAAGGGCATGGTTATCCAGAACGGCGCTTACGTCGGCATGTAATTTTTAGAACCACACAGAGAAGTGATTGGGAAGGAGGGCGCTTTTTACGCCCTCCTTTACCCGTTTCCCTATGGTGCGGGGCGACGGCCCTGCCGCGGGCGGAGCCTCCGCCCTACATCATAGGCAGTATGAATGAATGAGGTGTATCGCATGACCTTTCTATCCTATTTGATCAGCGGTATCAGCTTGGGCAGCGTGTATGCAATCATCGCGCTCGGCTACACCATGGTCTACGGCATTGCAAAGATGCTGAATTTCGCCCACGGCGATGTCATCATGGTGGGCGCCTACATATCCTTCTGCGCGACCAGCTATATGGGCGTCAGCCCGCTTGTTTCGGTGCTCATGGCCATCGTCGTATGCACCGTGCTCGGCATTGTGGTCGAGCGGCTGGCCTACAAGCCGCTGCGGCAGGCACCGGCACTCGCCGTGCTGATCACCGCCATCGGCGTATCCTATTTCTTACAGAACGCGGCGCTGCTCATCTGGTCGTCCAACCCCAAGACCTTTACCTCGGTCGTGGGCGGCGATTCGATCAAGCTGTTCGGCGGCGAGCTGAGCATTTCTCCGGTGACGATTGTGACCGTTCTGGTCTGCGTCGTCATCATGGTTGCGCTGACTCTGTTCACCGGCCACACCAAGATGGGTACCGCCATGCGCGCGGTGTCGGAGGACAAGGGCGCGGCCCAGCTCATGGGCATCAATGTCAATACCACCATTTCGGTGACCTTTGCCATCGGTTCGGGCCTTGCGGCCATCGCGGGCGTGCTGCTGTGTTCGGCATATCCGACCCTGATGCCGACTACCGGTTCCATGCCCGGCATTAAGGCGTTTACCGCGGCCGTTTTCGGCGGCATCGGTTCGATTCCGGGTGCGATGCTGGGCGGTATCCTGCTGGGCGTCATCGAGATTTTCAGCAAAGCTTACATCTCCACCCAGCTTTCCGACGCGATTGTGTTCGGTGTGCTGATTGTCGTGCTGCTCGTCAAGCCGGACGGCCTGCTGGGCAAGCATGTCAGCGAGAAAGTTTGAGGTGGCTCCCATGAAAAAGAAAAACATCCTGTCCGGAAACCGGGACTATGTGCTTTCGTTCGGCATCGTCATCGCGGCGTTTGTCATCGTGCAGGGGCTGATTCTGACCGGAAACATCACCAGTTCGCTCAAGGGCCAGCTCGTCCCGATCTGCGCCTATATCGTCATGGCGGTTTCGCTGAACCTGACCGTTGGTATCCTCGGTGAGCTGTCGCTCGGCCATGCCGGCTTTATGTCGGTCGGCGCGTTCACCGGCGTTGTGGTCACGACCATGCTCACAGACACGATTCCGTTCGCGCCGCTGCGTCTGGCTATCGCCATGGTAGTCGGCGGCCTGTTGGCCGCGGTTGCGGGCGTGATCGTCGGCGTACCGGTGCTCCGCCTCAAGGGCGACTACCTCGCCATCGTTACGCTGGCCTTCGGTGAAATCATCAAAAACATCGTCAACGTACTCTACATTGGCCGCGATTCCTCCGGCCTGCATTTCAGCCTGCTCGAGCAGAAATTCGAGCTGGCCGACGGCGGCAAAATGATTATCAATGGGCCGATGGGCGTATCCGGTGTGGCCAAGATTTCCACCTTTACGACCGGCTTTGTGCTCATCCTGATCACCCTGTTCCTGGTGCTCAACCTCATCCACAGCCGCACCGGCCGCGCGGTTATGGCCGTGCGCGACAACGCCATTGCAGCCGAAAGCATGGGCGTTGCCGTGACCCATTACAAGCTGCTGGCGTTCGTCATCTCGGCGGCGCTCGCGGGCATGGCGGGCACGCTGTATGCCATGAACTTCTCGACCGTTACCGCGGTCAAGTTTGACTTCAACACCTCGATCCTCGTGCTGGTCTTTGTCGTTCTCGGCGGCCTCGGCAACATCTGGGGCTCGGTCATCGCCGCAGCACTGCTGACCGTACTGCCCGAGATGCTGCGCGCGGTACGCGATTACCGTATGCTGATCTATGCGATCCTGCTGATCGTTATCATGATCTTCAACAACTCGAAGCTCAAGGAAAGACTGCTTGAGAAGCGCAAGGGGGTACATAGAGATGGCAATGCTTGAGGTAACACAGCTCGGCATTTCGTTCGGCGGCCTGCGCGCCGTTGACAACCTGAGCATGAAAATCGAAAAAGGCGGTTTGGTCGGACTGATCGGCCCGAACGGCGCGGGTAAAACGACCGCGTTCAATATGCTGACCGGCGTGTACCGCCCGACCGACGGCGGCATCCGTCTGGACGGTCAGAACCTGATCGGCAAGAAGCCGCACGAAATCTGTCAGCTTGGTGTCGCCCGTACCTTCCAGAACATCCGCCTGTTTTCCGGGCTGTCGGTGCTCGACAACGTCAAGGTCGGCCTGCACAATGAAATGACCTATTCGCTTGCGGAAAGCGTGCTGCATCTCGGCTCCTACCGCAAAAAGGAACGCGCCATGGACGAAAAAGCGCTGGAAATCCTGAAGGTGTTCGACCTCGACGGACAGGCTGACGTGCTGGCATCCAATCTGCCTTACGGCAAGCAGCGCAAGCTGGAAATCGCCCGCGCACTTGCTACCGATCCCAAGCTGCTGCTGCTCGACGAGCCGGCCGCGGGCATGAACCCGAATGAGACCGGCGAACTGATGGAGACCATCAAACTGGTGCGCGAGACCTATGACGTCACCATTCTGCTCATCGAGCACGACATGAAGCTGGTCACCGGCATTTGTGAGTATCTGTATGTGCTCAACTTCGGCAAGCTGCTGGCGGAAGGCACCCCGAAAGAGGTTCTGAGCAACCCCGAGGTCATCACCGCCTATCTGGGCGAATAAGGAGGGGAATCATCCAATGGCAATGCTTACCGTCAAGGATTTGAATGTATATTACGGCGTCATTCACGCGCTCAAGGATGTGTCGTTTGAGGTCAACGCGGGTGAAATCGTGGCGCTGATCGGCGCGAACGGCGCGGGCAAGACCACGACCCTGCATACGGTCAGCGGCCTGCTGTCCGCCAAATCGGGCACGGTCGAGTTTGAGGACAAAAACATCACCAAAATGCCCGGCCACCAGATCGTGCGGCACGGCATGGCGCATGTCCCGGAGGGCCGCCGCGTCTTTTCCGGCCTGACCGTATACGAAAACCTGAAAATGGGCGCGTATACCCGTTCGGACAAAAAGGAAATCGCGGACGCGCTGGACATGGTATACAGCAGCTTCCCGCGTTTGGCCGAGCGCAGCCGTCAGCTGGCCGGCACACTGTCGGGCGGCGAACAGCAGATGCTCGCTATGGGTCGTGCGCTGATGGCGCATCCGCGCCTGCTGCTCATGGACGAACCGTCCATGGGTCTGTCGCCGCTGTTTGTAGCGGAAATCTTTAAAATCATCGAGCAGGTCAACAAACAGGGCGTGACCATCCTGCTGGTCGAGCAGAACGCCAAAAAGGCGCTCTCTATCGCAAACCGCGCTTACGTGCTCGAAACCGGCCATATCGTGAAATCGGGCGACGCCAAGGTGCTGCTGGGCGACGAGGACATCCGAAAAGCTTATCTGGGAGAGTAAAGGGGGACTTTTTGCATGGAAAAGACCATCATTACCATTGCGCGCCAGTACGGCAGCGGCGGCCGCACGGTCGGCAAAATGCTGTCTGAACGGCTGGGAATCCCGTATTATGATCGTGAAATCATCACGCTCGCTTCGGAAGACAGCGGCATCAATGCCACGCTGTTTCAGGACGAAAAGAAAAAAGTCGATCTGCGCGGTCTGCTGAAGGGCTATCAGGGCAGTGCTATCGTATCGCCGGAGAGCGCAGGCTTTACGCGCGACGACAATCTTTTCAACTATCAGGCCAAGATTATCCGCCGGCTGGCCGAACAGGGCTCGTGCGTCATCATCGGCCGCTGTGCCGATTATATCCTGCGCGATATGCGTGAACTGACCCGCGTGTTCGTCTTTGCGCCGGACGACTTTTGCTTTCGGGAAGCGACCAAGGTCAGCAGCCTGTCGGAACGCGAGGTGCTGCGTCTGATCGCAAAAACCGATGACTACCGCGCCCGGTATTATAAGTATTACACCGGGCAGGAATGGAAGGATGCGCGCAACTATGACCTGTCGCTGAACACCAGCGTGGTGGGCATCGAGCGGGCCGCCCA
>JBJDZO010000233.1:0-2199 GCA_051868095.1 Butyricicoccus sp.
CACTCATGTTTCATTCGCCTCCGTTTTTTGAATCGAATCATAAAGCCGTTTGAGGGTGCGCCAGCGTTTGACCAGCGCCCACACCATTCGGACAGGACGCACCGAGAATACGATTTCCGCATCCCAATGCGTAGTATTTCCCTGAAAATCGCCGTCCACAGCGATGTGATAATCACGGATAACAAAATTTTGCTCCAAAAAGGGCGTAATCATACCAGCCAGCGCTGCAAACTGGCCGAGCCGAATGCCGGTGCGTGCGGCATCGCCGGTAGCAAGCATGGCGTTCACCCGCACAGTGTCCAGCCGCAAAGCGTCCCGGAGTTCATCCAGCAGATCGAGCACCAGACAAATCGTATCACCGAGATCCAGTTTGGAGAAGTCGAACGGGGACTCCTTCTTTTCCTTTTTGGGAGCAGGCCTTTCCTGCTTAGCGGATTCTGCCGGTTTTTTTGCCTTTTTACGCTTGGGAAAGGGATAAATACGCAGTTTCAGCCAGCCATACCGCACCCAAATACCCGCAAGTCCATCTTTGCCGATTATGCGCACACCGGCGCGCGGCACGGTCACAAGAACCAAGAGGAGTACAAGGCCGAGCAGAATAGCCAGCATAATCCCCAGAATTTTCAAAAGCAGCATCACATCCGGTTCACCCCATTTGCTGGTCGTCCATGGAAAGCTGAAGCTGTTCGCCCTCGGTCAGCTCAGGCAGTTCGGGCAGCTCGGACAGACTGGAGAGCGAAAACGTGCGCAGGAACGCATCGGTTGTGCGGAATAGGATCGGTCGTCCGGGAACATCCAGCCGCCCGGCTTCGGTGATCAGCCCTTTTTCGGTCAGGCTGGCGACCGTGCCGCCTGAGTCTACGCCGCGGAGCTGTTCAATGTATGCGCGCGTGACCGGCTGACGATAGGCCACAATGGTCAGCACTTCCAGCGCAGCCGGGGAAAGCTGCGGCGGTTTGCGGCTTTCCACCGCGCGCCGCACCGCGTCGGCATATGCTGGACGAGAACAAAGCTGCGCTTTGTCGTCCATGCGCACGAGCATGATACCGCGCTGTTCGAAGTCATATTGATCGGCGAGCGCATCCAATGCGGCTTCTACATCGTCGGGCACAGCACCGGCCGATTGTGCCAGACGTACAATGGGCACCGCATCGCCCGCAGCAAACAGAATGGCCTCCAGCGTTGCCTGCAAAGGGTTCAATCGGTGTCCTCCTCTCCGATTTGGTTCAAACGCAGTTCAACATTTTCTCCATCGCCTTCAATGGAAATACGATGGATTTTGGACAACTCCAGCACCGCAAGAAAGGTCGCAACGATTTCCGAACGGCTGCGCGCGCCTTCGAACAGGCGGGAAAACCGCAGACGGGTGTGCCGGAGAAACTGCTTTAAGATGTGTGTGATTTTTTCACTGACCGGCACCGGCTCACGGCCGACAATGCCGGAAAACGCCCCTGCCGATGGCGGAATGCGGCGTTCGGTGCGCCGCAGCAGACTGCGCCCGGCACGAATCAGATCGCTGACCGGATGATGATATTCAGGTGGAGCAAGCTGCCGCAGCGGTTCGGGCGGCTTGACAAAAATATCCCGTCCAAACTCACCCTGCTCGCGCAGATAAGGGGTGGCCAGCTTGATGCGCTGATACTCGAGCAGCATTTCAACAAGCTGGGCGCGCGGGTCATCCTCCGGGGCGTCATCATACTTCGGCAGCAGCATTTTGGACTTGATATACACAAGCTGCGCCGCCATCGCGATGAAATCACCCGCGACATCCAAATCCATAGCCCGAGCCTGATTCAGAATTTCCATATATTGATCGAGAATCTGCGCAATCGGGATATCATAGATGCTGACCTTGTTTTTGGAAATCAGGTGCAGCAAAAGGTCAAGCGGACCTTCAAAACTGTCCAGACGAAACGTAATCGGTTCCATTATCCGAGAACCGCACGGGCTGCGGCTTCCGCCCAACCGGCAACGAGCGACTGGGAACCAGCGATCAGAATGCTGATGCCGCCGAACCAGATCAGCGCGACAACGATCATCAGGACGATAGAGCCATAGCGGTTCATGAAGTTCTGATATTTCAATTGTGCCCCAAACGGCAGAATTGCATCCAAAATACGGGATCCATCCAGCGGATGAACCGGGAGTAGGTTAAACATGGCAAGGCCGACCGAAAGTGAGCCGATATACGAGAAAAAC
>JBJDZO010000234.1:0-9703 GCA_051868095.1 Butyricicoccus sp.
AGCCGACCATTGAGTTCTCCTACAAGAACGACGATCTGGGCGATCCGCTGATCAACGAGTACCACGCGCTGGCGCTGAAGCTGGCGACCGCGGAGGAGATCGAGAACATCAAGACCATGGCGTTCAAGGTCAACGAGGTTATGAAGGCGTACTTCGACAAGCTGAACGTCATTCTGGTAGACTTCAAGCTGGAGTTCGGCAAGACTTCGGACGGCACGATCATTCTGGCTGACGAGATCAGCCCGGACACCTGCCGCCTGTGGGACAAGGACACCAAGGAGAAGCTGGATAAGGACCGCTTCCGTCGTGACCTTGGCGGCGTCGAGGAAGCATATCAGGAGATTATGCGTCGTCTGATGGCCTAACAGCCCGGTGGGCTGTTAGGCGGCCATCTTGGCGCAAAGCGCCACATGGCCGGGAAAGTACGTGACAACACACGGCACTTATTTTCCACGGGCAGCGGAGGTCTGACACCCGCCCGAACGTGGGAACATCCGCGCGGGGATTGCACATGAACAGCGCCCCGCGCGGATGTTTCAGAACAGCCCTTCAGCCGCCTGTATCCGCTTTTTACTACCAACACAACAACAAAGGAGCACTCAATGGGAGGATTTTTTGGCGCGGTCTCCAAGCGGGACTGCGTACTGGATATTTTCTTCGGAGTGGATTACCACTCCCACCTTGGCACCAAGCGCGGCGGCATGATCGTCCATGACGCCGAAACCGGCTTCCAGCGCCAGATCCACAACATCGAAAACACCCCCTTCCGCACCAAATTCGAAAACGATCTGCGCGATTTCCACGGATGCAGCGGCATTGGCTGCATCAGCGACACCGACCCGCAGCCGCTGCTCGTGCGTTCGCACCTCGGCCTGTATGCCATCACGACAGTCGGCATCATCAACAACGCAGAAGAACTGGTCGAACGCTATTTCTCCGACCACGGCCATCAGTTCATGGCCATGAGCTCGGGCAAGGTCAACCAGACCGAACTGGTCGCGGCACTCATCAACGAGATGAACGATCTGGTTTCGGGTATCCGCCACGCACAGGAACAGATTGAAGGCTCGGCCACCATCCTGCTGCTGCCCGGCGATGGCAGCATCATCGCCGCACGCGACCGTCTGGGCCGTCTGCCGGTGCTCATCGGCAAGAGCGAGGACGGCTGCTGCGTTTCGTTCGAATCGTTCGCTTACCACAAGCTCGGCTATGAGGACGCTTATGAGCTTGGCCCGCGCGAAATCGTCCGCGTTACGCCCGACGGCTGGGAAACCCTTTCCCCGGCCGGCCGCAAGATGAAGATCTGTTCGTTCCTCTGGACCTATTACGGCTATCCGAACTCCAACTACGAGGGCAAAAATGTCGAGGTCATGCGCTATAAAAACGGCGAAATCATGGCCCGGGATGACCAGAAACGCGGTCTCGCGCAGGATATCGATTACGTGGCCGGTGTGCCCGATTCCGGCATTCCGCACGCAATCGGCTACGCCAATGCCTGTCATGTGCCCTTTGCCCGTCCGTTTATCAAGTATACCCCGACCTGGCCGCGCTCCTTTATGCCCGCAAACCAGAAGGTGCGCAATCAGGTCGCTAAAATGAAGCAGATCCCGGTGCCCGAGCTGATCGAAGGCAAGAAGCTGCTGTTTGTCGATGACTCTATCGTGCGCGGCACCCAGCTGCGTGAAACCGTCGAATTCCTGTACGAGTCGGGCGCAAAGGAAGTCCATATGCGTTCGGCCTGCCCGCCGATCATGTACGGCTGCAAATACCTCAATTTCTCCTCGTCCAATTCGGAAATGGAGCTGCTGTCCCGCCGCACCATTCAGGAGCTGGAAGGCGATGAGGGTCAGAACCATCTGGAGGAATACGCCAACGCGGATACCGAGCGCGGCCAGTGCATGCTCAAAAAGATCTGCGAGGACTTCGGCTTCCATTCGCTCGGCTATCAGTCGCTCGAGGGTCTGCTCGAAGCCATCGGCATCGACCGCGATAAGGTCTGCACCTACTGCTGGAACGGCAAGGAGTAACGAAATGGAGAGTGGAGAATGGAGAATGGAAAATGATTCTCCACGTTTCCGCTCCATTCTCTATTTTCAATTGTCCATTTTCCATTTTTTCCATCCGCAATCGAGGTAACCCATGAAATATACGATGAAAAAACTGTCCCGCACCCCGTTCGATGGCGATGCTGTTCACGAGGAATGCGGTGTATTTGGTATTTATGTCCCTGAAGGCGTGAACCTCAGCCCGGCGCATGAGGCGTACACCGCACTGTTCGCCCTGCAGCACCGCGGGCAGGAAGCCTGCGGCATCGCGGTGGGCAACCGCGGCGTCATCAAGTGCCACAAGGATATCGGTCTGGTCAACGATGTGTTCGATCAGGACATACTGGATTCCATGCCCGGACAGATGGCTATCGGCCACGTCCGTTACTCCACCACCGGCGACCCGCACCGCGAGAATGCGCAGCCGCTGTCTATCACGCACGTCAAGGGCAACCTTGCGGTCGCCCACAACGGTAATCTTGTCAACGCCGGCGAGCTGCGCCGCGAAATCGAGAACACCGGCGGCATCTTCCGCTCGTCCTCGGATACCGAGGTGCTGGTGTATGCCATTGTGCGCGAACGCCTCAAGTGCGGCTCGATTGAGGACGCGGTGCTCTCCACCATGAGCGTCATCAAGGGCGCGTACTCGCTGTGTATTATGTCCCCGCGCAAACTCATCGCAGCCCGTGACCCGCGCGGCATGCGTCCGCTGTGCATGGGCAAGGCCGCCGGCGGCGTCATCATTTTCGCGTCCGAATCGTGCGCACTCGATGCACTCGGCGCGGAATTTGTCCGCGATATCGAGCCGGGTGAGGTCGTCGTGGTTGAGAACGGCGAAATCCGTTCGATGCACTGCAAGGAGCAGTGCCAGACCGCGGCCTGCGTCTTTGAATATATCTACTTCGCCCGCCCCGATTCGGTCATTGACGGCGCATCGGTCGAACTGGCCCGTCAGGAAGCCGGCAAATACCTGTCCATCGAGCACCCGGTCGGCGCGGATGTGGTCATCGGCGTGCCCGACTCGGGCATCCCGGCCGCAATCGGCTACGCCAAGTGCTCGGGCATTCCCTACGGCGTGGGCCTCATCAAAAACCGCTACATCGGCCGTACCTTCATCCAGCCCGGCCAGTCCAAGCGGGAGCGTTCGGTGCGCCTCAAGCTCAACGCCCTGCGCGAAGCGGTCAATGGCAAGCGCGTCATCATGGTCGATGACTCGATTGTTCGCGGCACCACCTGTGCACGCCTTGTGAAGCTGGTGCGCGACGCGGGCGCAAAGGAAATCCACATGCGCATTTCGGCGCCCCCGTTCCGTCATCCGTGCTTCTTCGGCACCGATATCCCGGAGCGCACCCAGCTGCTCGCCCATGAGCGCACGGTGGAGGAAATGCGCCAGATCATCGGCGTGGACAGCCTCGGCTTCCTTTCCATTGAGGCCGCCCACCGCATTGCTCTGAACTGCCGGCTGAACTTCTGCGATGCCTGCTTCTCGGGCAAGTACCCCATGGATGTCCCCGACAAAGTCGATAAAAATATGTTTGAAAGTGAGATCGAATTATGAGTGAGAGCCGTTCTGAAAGCTACAAGGCCGCGGGCGTTGACGTCGTTGCAGGCTATGAATCCGTAAAACTCATGAAGCCCATGGTGGAGAGCACCTTCATCCCGGGCGTGCTGGGCAGCCTCGGCGGCTTCGGCGGCATGTTTGCCCCGAACTTCAAGGGCATGGAGGAACCGATTCTGGTTTCCGGCACCGACGGCGTAGGCACCAAGCTCAAGCTGGCCTTCCTGATGGACAAGCACGATACCATCGGCATCGACGCGGTTGCGATGTGCGTCAATGACATCGCATGCTGCGGCGCACAGCCGCTGTTCTTCCTCGACTACATCGCAGTCGGCAAGAACATCCCGTCCAAGGTTGCCAACATCGTTTCGGGCATCGCAGAGGGCTGCCGTCAGGCCGGCTGCGCACTGGTCGGCGGCGAGACCGCGGAAATGCCCGGCTTCTATCCGGTGGACGAGTACGACGTAGCCGGTTTCTCGGTCGGTATGGTCGACAAGCCGAAGATGATCGACGGTTCCCGTCTGGTGGCGGGCGACGTGCTGATCGGTGTTGCGTCCTCGGGCGTCCACTCCAACGGCTATTCGCTGGTGCGCAAGACCCTCGGCATCAACGAGAAGTCGGTTTCCCGCTACATGGACGAGTTCGGCAAGACCCTCGGCGAGGAGCTGCTGACCCCGACCCGTATTTACGTCAAGGCCATCCAGAAGATGATTGCGGCGGCCGACGTCAAGGCCATCAGCCACATCACCGGCGGCGGCTTCTATGAAAACATCCCGCGCATGCTGAAGGACGGCATTCATGCCGACATCGAGAAGGCTGCGGCACCGGTTCCGGCCATCTTTGATGTAATCGCAAAGACCGGCGATATCCCGGAGCGCGACATGTACAACACCTTCAACATGGGCGTTGGTCTGGTCGTTGCAGTCGCCAAGGACGACGCCGACAAGGCGCTTGCCGCCCTTACGGAAGCAGGCGAAACCGCCTACGTCATCGGTCAGACCGTGGACGGCGACAAGGGCATTACCCTTAAGTAAAGAAAAGGAAAACCGGGAGGCCGGAACCCTCTGGCCTTTTCCCGGGAAGAAGGAATTTATGAAAATTGCAGTTTTGGTATCCGGCGGCGGAACAAACTTGCAGGCGCTCATCGACGCAGAGGCGCGGGGGGATATCCGGAACGGCGAGATCTGTGCAGTCATTTCGTCCAACCCGGACGCCTATGCGCTTGAGCGCGCCAAGCGCGCATTTATTCCGTCGTACGTACTCCGCCGTAAGGAGTACGACAGCACGGAAAGCTACGGCGCAGCGCTCGATGAGCTGCTGACTCAGCTCGGCGTAGGTTTGGTCGTACTGGCCGGTTTTATGACCGTGCTGCCCGACTCGTTCTGCCGGGCATGGGCGGGTAAGGTCATCAACGTCCATCCATCGCTCATCCCGTCGTTCTGCGGCGAAGGCTTTTACGGTCTGCATGTGCATGAGGCCGCGCTCAAAAAGGGCGTCAAGGTCACCGGCGCTACCGTGCACTTTGTCTCGGAAATCGTGGACGGCGGCGCGATTATTTTGCAGAAGGCCGTTGAGGTGGAACCGGGCGACACGCCCGAAACCTTGCAGAAGCGCGTCATGCGTGAGGCAGAGTGGAAGCTTCTGCCGCGTGCGGTGTCGCTGTTCTGCCAAGGCCGCCTGCAGATTGAGGACGACCGCGTCACCATTATAGATTAAAACCCTGTGCCGATGCAGGCACAAAATGAAACTTGAAAAGAGGAACAGATATGCTCCAGAACTATGTATTTGATATTGCGGACGAGCTGCGCGGCAACTCGTATCCGGGCCGCGGCATTATTCTTGGCCGCACGCCGGATGGTAAGAAAAACGTCATCGCATACTTCATCATGGGCCGCTCGGAAAACAGCCGCAACCGTGTGTTTGTGGAGACCGAGGACGGCATCCGCACCGAAGCGTTTGACCCCTCCAAGATGGTCGATCCTTCGCTGATTATCTATCATCCGGTGCGCGTGTGCGGCGGCAAGACCATTGTCACCAACGGCGACCAGACCGACACCATCCGCGATTTTCTGCTCGAGGGCAAGAGCTATTTTGAGGCGCTGCGCACCCGTCAGTTTGAGCCGGATGCGCCCAACTACACCTCCCGCATTTCGGCGGTGGTGAACGAGGACGGCAGCTACTGCCTGTCCATCCTCAAGAACTTCACCTCCGACCGCACCGCGAACAAGCGCTTCTTCTACGAATACGACAAGCCGGTTGCCGGCCTTGGTCACTTCATCCACACCTACATGTGCGATGGCGACCCGCTGCCCCCGTTCCGCGGCGAGCCCAAGTGCATCCGCATCGAGTACCCCATCCATGAGTTCACCGAACTGCTGTGGAACACCCTCAACGAACAGAATAAGGTATCGCTGTTTGTGCGCTACATCGACCTCGAAACCGGCGAAACCGAAACCATCATCAAGAACAAACACCAGAAGTAAGAAGAGATAGGAGATAGAAAGATAGGAGATAGAAGATATTATGTCGGCGGACAGCATTGCAAAGCAGAAAAGCTTGGAGTTTGCAAAGCGTATCGTAAAGCTCTATCAGTATCTATGTGAGGAAAAGCATGAATATGTGCTTTCCAAGCAGATTTTAAAAAGCGGTACCAGCATTGGTGCAAATCTGGCGGAAGCGGTTTACGCGAGCAGTCGGAAGGATTTTCAATCAAAATGTTATATCGCGCTAAAGGAATGTGCGGAAACGCTGTATTGGCTCGAATTGCTGCATTCCTGCGGGTACGTTTCGCAGGTGCAGCGGGAATCGCTGGAAAAAGACTGCGAAGAACTGCGCAGGCTGTTATCTGCGACAACGCGGACGATAAAATCCGAGAGATAATATCTTCTATCTCCTATCTTCTAATTTCTATCTGACCGAAAGGAAGGCATTATGACCGAATTAGCACTGAAGTACGGCTGCAACCCCAATCAGAAGCCGGCTCGCATCTTCATGACCGAGGGCGAGCTGCCGATTGAGGTTTTGAATGGCAAGCCGGGCTATATCAATTTCTGTGACGCATTCAACTCCTGGCAGCTCGTCAAGGCGCTGAAAAAGGCGACCGGCCTGTCGGCGGCGGCATCCTTCAAGCATGTTTCGCCCGCGGGCGCGGCGCTCGGCTATCCGCTTTCGGATACCGAGAAGGCTATGTATTTCGTCGAGGCCGACCATGAGCTGTCGCCCATTGCGTGCGCTTATATTCGCGCGCGCGGCGCTGACCGCCTGTGCTCCTACGGCGACTGGGCGGCGCTGAGCGACACCTGCGACGCCGACACCGCACGTTATCTCGCAGGCGAGGTGTCCGACGGCATCATTGCGCCGGACTACACCGATGAGGCGCTTGCCATCCTGAAGACCAAGCGCAAGGGCAGCTACAATATCGTGAAGATCGACCCGGATTATGTTCCGAAGCCGCTCGAGCAGCGCGACATCTTCGGCATCCGCTTTGAGCAGGGCTACAACGATCTCGAGATCACCCGTGAGATGCTGACGAATATCGTCACCGAGAACAAGAACCTGACCGATGCGGCTGTGCTCGATATGATTGTGTCGCTGATTACCCTGAAGTACACCCAGTCCAACTCGGTTTGCTATGTTAAGAACGGCCAGACCATCGGCGTGGGCGCCGGCCAGCAGAGCCGCATCCACTGCACTCGCCTCGCGGGTCAGAAGGCGGATAACTGGTTCCTCCGCCAGCATCCCAAGGTCATGGGCCTGCAGTTCGTAGACGGCATTCGCCGTCCTGACCGCGACAACGCGATTGACATCTACATTTCGGACGAGTATGAGGATGTACTGGCCGAAGGCGTATGGCAGAATACCTTCAAGGTCAAGCCCGAGGTGCTGACCGCCGAGGAAAAGAAGGCGTGGATTGCCAAGAACACCGGTGTTACCGTCGGTTCGGATGCGTTCTTCCCGTTTGGCGACAACGTCGAGCGCGCACGCAAGTCGGGCGTTGAATTCATCGTTCAGCCGGGCGGCTCCATCCGCGACGACCATGTTATCATGACCGCAAACAAGTATAACATCGTGATGAGCTTCACCGGCGCGCGTCTGTTCCATCACTAAGCATTGCAATACCATTAGGGGGCGATTTTGCCCCCTATGGGTGTTTTCGGAGGAAACGATGCATATTGACGATATGAAAGCGCCGCAGCGGTCACAGACGGCCGACATTGCCCGGAATTGTGCAGTCGGCATGGTGCTTGCGCTTGTACATCACTGGGTCTGGCTGCTCGGCGTGCTGGGTTTTGTGCTCATTACGCTCAGCGCCGGAAAACTCAGTCAGTCGCAGCCGGGTTTTGACCGGGTACAGCGGTTTGCCGGACTGTGTGCGGGCTGTAAGCTGGTGCAGATGGCCCTGAGCGGCATGGAAATCGCTGTGCTGGCGGCTTCCGTGCTGCTGCCGGTCTTTGAGACGCTGCTTGTGTACGCGCTCTGGCAGGCGTTTGGACGCATGTGCGCCGACGGAAACGGCATTGGCCGGGCTGCTCTGTGCGCCGCCATGCTGTGCGCCGCGCTGACGATTGCAAGCAATGTGCTGGCGCTTGGCGCTGCGGGCGGTTTGCAGACCGTGGTTTACGTGTCCGCGCAGGCCATGGCGCTTGGATTTGACGCGCTTGCCGCGGTTCTGCTGGCGGCGTTCCTGTTTGTCAAACGACGGAAAATCAAGGAGGATACAACATGAAGGTTTTAGTAGTGGGCGGCGGCGGCCGTGAGCATGCAATCTGCGTGACGCTGGCCAAAAGCCCCAAGGTAGACCATATCTGGTGTGCGCCCGGCAACGGCGGCATCGCAGCGGTTGCCGAATGCGTGGACATCAAGGCCACCGACATTGAGAAAATGGTTGCATTTGCACAGGAAGTGAAGCCCGATCTGGTCATGGTTGCACCGGATGATCCGCTGGCGCTCGGCATGGTGGACGCGATGGAAGCCGCAGGTATCCGTGCGTTCGGCCCGCACAAGAATGCGGCCATTATCGAAGGCTCCAAGTCCTTCGCCAAGGATCTGATGCACAAATACAACATCCCGACCGCGGGCTATGCAGTTTTTGAGAACTCGGCGGACGCGATTGCCTACATCAAGGAAAACGGTGCGCCGATTGTTGTCAAGGCGGACGGTCTGGCGCTTGGCAAGGGCGTAACGGTTGCGATGACCGAAGAAGAAGCCATTGAGGCGGTCAAGGACGCGATTGACGGCGGTGCATTCGGCGGCGCGGGCGCACGTGTGGTCATCGAAGAATTTCTGACCGGACCGGAAGTATCCGTGCTGGCGTTCGTGGATGGGAAGAACCTCAAGACCATGCCTTCCGCACAGGATCACAAGCGCGCATATGACCACGACGAAGGCCCGAACACCGGCGGCATGGGCGCGTTCTCGCCGTCCCGTTTCTACACCGACGACATCGCGGCCACCTGTATGGAAACCATCTTTAAGCCCACCGTAGCAGCTATGGCGGCCGAAGGCCGTCCGTTCAAGGGCGTGCTGTATTTCGGCCTGATGCTGACTCCGAAGGGCCCGCGCGTCATCGAGTACAATGCTCGTTTCGGCGACCCGGAGACTCAGGCTGTGCTGTCTCGTTTGGATTCCGACCTGTTTGACATCTTTAACGCAGTCATCGACGAAAAGCTGGAGGACATCGAAATCAAGTGGGCGGACAACGCGGCATGCTGCGTATGCATGGCATCGGGCGGCTACCCGAAGGCTTACGAGAAGGGCAAGGAAATCACCGGCCTTACTGACGTCACCGAATCCTTTGTATTCCACGCGGGCACAAAGCTCGCGGACGGCAAGATGCTGACGAACGGCGGCCGCGTACTCGGCGTGACCGCAACCGCGCCGACCCTCGACGAAGCGATTGCCAAGGCTTACGCGGACGTAAAGAAGATTCATTTTGATGGCGTGCATTACCGCACCGACATTGGCGTGAAGTAACGACCGTATTTTGCCTTCAGAAGAGGAGGAACAAACTTGAAACTCGAAAAACAACAGCAGATTCTCGGCTGCATGGCCGATGTGCTGAATCAGAACGGCTTCCGTGCGGAAGTGATGCAGCAGGAAG
>JBJDZO010000235.1:0-2192 GCA_051868095.1 Butyricicoccus sp.
AAACCTTCGCGGCCAAGGCAGGACGCAATTCCAGACTTTCCGGTAAGGGTGTAGAGACACAAATGCGTGCAGTGGACAGCGTTTTGGCGGGCGCGCCCTGTACCATGCTCAAGCTGGACGTGGAAGGCGCCGAGCATGAGGCGCTGCGCGGCGCGGCGCAGACCATCGCGCACTGGAAACCGCGTCTGAATGTGGCCTGCTATCACCGAAATGAGGATCTCTTTGCGGTGCCGCTTCTGGTGCACGAACTGAATCCCGCCTATGAGCTGTATCTGCGGCATCATCCCTATGTCCCCGCGTGGGATGTCAATCTGTATGCGCGCTGATGAAAAATAGGGCTAGAAATTCGCGGCGCGGGCGTGTATACTGAAAGAAGAAACCGGAAATTTTCCGGGCGCAAGAAAAAAGCAAGGAGAGATCTAACTATGGGATGTTTTTACTGTGACGAGCACCATGAGGGCCGCGAGAACCTGATGTTCAAGGTTGGCGACATGAAGGCCGGCGTACTGTATCTGTTCAAGGATCAGGCACACAAGGGTCGTGCTGTACTGGCGCTCAAGAGCCACAAGAAGGAGCTGTGCGAGTGCGACGATCAGGAGCGCACCGACTACATGGCAGATCTGGCTGCGGCTTCGGGCGCAATCAAGAAGCTGTGGGGCTGCACCAAGCTGAACCTTGGTTCTTACGGTGACACCAATCCGCATCTGCATTTCCACATTGTACCGAAGTACGAAGGCGGCTTCGAGTTCGGCGGCAGCTTTGCCATCGGCAACCCGGATCCGGTATTCCTGACCGATGCGGAGTACGAGGAAATGATCGCAGCGCTCAAGAAGGAACTGAACATCTAAAAGTTACATACGAAAACGCGGCAGAGGGAACCGATCCCGCTGCCGCGTTTTTCTATTTTCAGAGTAAAAATAGTTCCGCAAGGAATACGAGGGCACATGCCGCGACGGCAACCTGAAGCAGGCTGCGTCCGAACCACGCGAGCACGAGCGCAAGCAGAAAACCGGCCCATGCGGAAATTGGGCTGCCGGTTGCGGTGAGAATGGCCGGGAAGGTCATTACAGCCAGTGTCACATATGGAACATAGTACAGAAATGACCGGAGAAAGGTGTTCTTGATCTGTCTGCGGATGAGCGTCAGTGGTAGGACGCGGATCAGATACGTGACCACAGCCATCACGAGAATATACAGATATACGTTACGCTGCATGGTCGTCCTCCTGAATCGGGAAGAAGTGCGCGGCAAGGCCGGCGATGACAACGGTTAACAGGATGATGCGCATGCCGGAGGAAATTTCGCACAGCACAGGCAGCAGGGTAAAAGCCAGACTTGCAGCCATGGAAAGAACAATTACACCGGCCAGCACACGGCTTTTGCGCGCCGGGGGCACAATCACAGCGATAAACATGGCATAAAGGGCAAGGCTCAGCGCGCTGACGATGCGGCCGGGCAGGGCGTTGCCCATCACGACACCCAGACAGGTGCCAAGCGTCCAGCCGGGAACGGCGACAAACAAAATGCCGTAGGAATAGAAGGGGTTCAGGCAGCCATCTGCCGCGATGGAAACGCCGAAGATTTCGTCGGTGATGCCATAGCCGATGCATAAGCGGTGCGCGAGCGGCAGGCTGGGCGCCAGTTTCTGTGATAATGCGGCCGACATGAGCAGATAACGCAGATTGATGATGAGCTGCGAGAGCGCCATTTCGAAGTAGGGCGCACCGGCGCCGATGATACCGAGCGCGGCGAACTCACCGGCTGAGGTGAGATTGGTCAGGCTCATCAGCGAAGCCTGCCAGGCGGTCATTCCGGCGTTTTTTGCCGCAATGCCGAGCGAAAAGGACACCGCCAGATAGCCGAGTGCAATCGGCATGCCGTCCCGCAGGCCGCGCCGGAACCAGGTTGGATTGCTTCCGGGCATAAATATGATTTTCCTTCCTTTTTCAAGCTTTCCCGACTATTGTATCACTGCCCGGGATGGAATACAATGCTTTTTCTTCAGGGAGCTGCGGCGGGAAAGCGATGTTCAGCGGGCAGGAGCGGCAAAAAGTTTCCGGAAAACCGCGGGGAAACTGGGAGAAATGCCAAATCGCCGTCTGACGGGTCAAAAAAGCTAGGCAAGCGGCATTTCCTGCGGTAAAATAATGATTAGACTACATTGCCAATGGAGGTTTTTACGATATGGACGC
>JBJDZO010000236.1:0-9695 GCA_051868095.1 Butyricicoccus sp.
AAGAGGAAGGAGAAAATGGTCCGGTTGTATATTGTGGGATTGCGGTTTATCGAAATGACTGTTTGATCGACTGCATTGCGGATATTACGCCCGACCCGGCCGAGGCAGCGCAGCTTGCAGAACAGCTGAACCGCTTTGAGGCATCCCCACTGCATTTCCGCGATATCGTCGAAGACCACATCACTTACTTTTCATTTCCAGAAAAGAAAAGCTAAGCAAAAGAAAAGCGATGCGTTGGGTGCGGAGAAAAAATTTAGCCCGGAGAATGGCCTTCGGGCTTTTTGTATAAAAAACACCGGACAGCTTGTGCGGTGTTCTTTTAGTTTTTGCGAAAAACGTGGAGATGAAAAGAAATCGTCAGGTCGAGGGTGCTGCATTGTTTGAGGCGTTCACCGCCGGCCTTGGGGGTTTTCCAGTAGTAGGGCGTCATTTGGAACAGATCAAAAATGACCTGCTGGGACGGGAGGTGGATGACCGATTCGACCGAATCGAGGGTTTCATAATGGAAGCCATCGTATTCGGTGCGTTTTTCCTCGTTGGGATAGGGGGTATCGTAGAGTACCTGCTTGAGTTCCCACAGGTGTTTGGCGCCGGGGACGACATAGAGAAAAAGGCCGCCCGGTTTCAGCACACGGGTGAATTCTTCGAGACAGAGCGGGGAGAAGCAGTTGACGAGCAGGTCGATGCTGCCCGTTTCAATGGGCAGATGATAGGAAGACGCGACGGCGAGTTCGATATTTTTTTCGCGTTTGGCGGCCCAGCGAAGGCAGCTTTTGGAGATGTCAATGCCTGCGATATGCGGTGCTTTGCCGGAGGATGTGAGCGTGTGGAAAATGCGGGCGGTGTAGTAGCCTTCGCCGCAGCCCGCGTCGAGGATGCAGGGGGAGGCAGGGGTGTACGTATCGCACAGGGCGGCGAGACGTTCGGCCAGCGGGGCATAGTAATCGCCGGAGAGGAAGCGGTTGCGGGCCGCGGCCATTTCCTTGCTGTCGCCGGGCAGCTTGGCGTGTTTGCCGCCTGAAGGGAGAAGATAGGTATATCCGGCGGCGGCCACGTCGAAGCAGTGACCGGCGGCGCAGCGGTAGACGCGGTCCGTGAGGGTTAGGCGCTGTCCGCACACCGGGCAGGTAAAGAGGCTGTTCATGGGATCGCTCCTTTTTCTGATGTGAGTTCTATTATACTGCATATGCGAAAAAGAGACAAGAAAAACGGTATGGCGGGGAAGCCATACCGTTTTTCTATGAGAATGGGAGATTGGAGAGCGTGTTACTTGGAAGCGGTGAATACGGTTTCGCCGCCGGGCTTGACATCGCCGGTTTTGACGAGGTCGAAGTTTGCGTATTCGTCCGCGTTGGTGATGACGACCGGAGTGGTCAGGCGATAGCCGGCCGAGGTGATCATGTCCATGTCAAAGGTGCCCATGAGGTCGCCCTTCTTGAGTTCATCGCCTGCGCTGACCTTAACGTCAAACGGCTTGCCGTCGAGCTGGACGGTGTCGATGCCGACGTGGATGATAAATTCCGCGCCGTCTGCCGAAGTGCAGCCAATGGCATGCTTGGTTTCAAAGACCATGGAAACCGTGCAGTCGGTCGGGGCATAAACCTTGCCTTCGCTCGGCTCAACTGCGAAGCCTTCACCGACCATACCTTCCGAGAAGACACCGTCGTTTACGTCTGCGAGCGGGATGACCTTACCGGCGATCGGGGAAGCGAAGCTTGCGGAATCCGAAGAAGCGGAGGTTTCCGGAGCAGAGGAAGAATCGTTCGAAGCAGCGTCTGGGAGGTCGCTGGCCGGAGAGGACAGGAAGGCTTCGAGATCGGATTTGATGACCGCGACACGCGGGCCGTAGATGACCTGTACGCCGGTGCCCTTGTGGACGACGCCGGATGCGCCGGTGGCCTTCAGGCGGGCGTCATCGACCTTCGCGGCATCGTGTACGGTGATACGCAGGCGGGTGATGCAGCAGTCAACGTCCGAGATATTGTCCTTGCCGCCCAGACCGAACATGATTTCACGGGACAGAGCGTCGTTGTCCGAGCCGTCTGTGCCGTCCGCACCGTCCGCTTCGCCGTTTTTCTTCGCCTGATAGTCGGCCTTGGTGTAGAGCTTGGTTTCGCCCTCGTCACGGCCTGGGGTCATACAGTTGAACTTCTTGATCATGAAAGAGAAGACGAAGTAGTACAGGAAGAACCAGACGACGCCGACAGCCGGGATCCAGAGCCAGCTGGTCTTGGCGTTACCCTGCATGATACCGAACAGGGTGAGGTCGATGAGGCCGCCCGAGAAGGTCAGCCCAACGCCGACGTTCAGCATGTGCATGATCATGAAGGCTGCGCCAGCAAAGACACAGTGCACGATATACATGGCCGGAGCGACGAACAGGAAGGTGAATTCCAGCGGCTCGGTGATACCGGTGAGCATGGCGGTGAGGGCAGCGGACAGCAGCAGGCCGCCGACGACCTTGCGCTTTTCGGGCTTTGCGGTGCGGTACATGGCGAGTGCAGCGCCCGGGCAGCCAAAGATCATGATGAGGAACTTACCGCTCATGAAGCGGGTTGCTTCGGAAGAGAAGTGGGCGATGCCGGGGGTAGCGAGTTCTGCGAAGAAAATATTTTGTGCGCCTTCGATGAGCTGGCCGCCGACCATAGCGGTGCCGCCCAGTGCGGTCTGCCAGAAGGGGATATAGAATACGTGGTGCAGGCCGAAGGGAATGAGTGCGCGCTCAATAAAGCCGTACAGCCAGGTGCCTGCGTAACCGGACGCCAGAACGAAGCCGCCCAGTGCGTTGATACCGGTCTGGATGACCGGCCAGATGTAGTACATGGCGATGCCGACAACCAGATAGACTGCGGAAGAGATGATCGGAACGAAACGGGTGCCGCTGAAGAAGGAAAGCACCTGCGGGAGCTGGATTTTGTAATATTTATTGTGCAGGGCAGCGACGCCGAGGCCGACGATGATACCGCCGAATACGCCCATCTGGAGCGAATGGATGCCGAGGACGCTGGCGGTTGCGCCGGAGAGGTTGGGTTCGCCGAAGTTTACCAGCATAGCGCCGATGGTGGCGTGCATGATAAAGAAAGCGATTGCGGATGCGAGTGCGGCAACTTCCTTTTCGCGCTTGGCCATGCCGATGGCAACGCCTATGGCGAAGATGATCGGCAGGTTGTCAAAGACGATCGAACCGGCTGCGTTTAGAACTTGCAGGATTGCGCCCATGAAGGTACCAGGACCCATAAGGCCCATAAGGCCGTAGGTCTGGAGCATGGTTTCGTTGGTGAACGAGCCGCCGATGCCGAGAAACAGGCCGGCAATCGGCAGAATGGCGATCGGAAGCATGAACGAGCGTCCGACGCGCTGAAGAACGCCAAAGATTTTGTCTTTCATAGATGTTGGTCTCCTTTTCTCTTTTCTTTTTTACTCTTTATCGGGGCTGCGGAGCTGGATGGCCAGCGACAAAAGGGTTTCATCGGATTGCGGCCCGGGGAACATTCTCCGGAGCCGTTCGCGCAGTTGGACAGCTTCCTGGTAGTCCCGGGCGTAGCCCTGCCGCACGGCTTCCTGCGTGAATCGGTCTGGCATGGATAGGAACACCTCCCTAGGATTCATTGTCTTGGGTGGATAAACGGTGCAGGTGGATGGTGAGGAAAACAAGTTCCTCGTCGGAGAGGGTGATTTGGAACAGCTCCTGTACCCGGCCTCCGATTTTGCGGGCGCAGTCAAAATCGTGCGCGTAGCGTTTGCGGATCATGTCACCGAGGAAGGAATCTTCCGTGGGAAGGGTTTTCTTTTTGAAAATGCGCTGACCGAGGAATTTGAGGTGGGTGATGAAGCGGCCGCAGTCAATCGATTGTTCGTCGAGTGTCATGCCGTAGAAATTCTCGACGATGGCCAGCGTTTCACGGATAAACTCGGTGATTTTGATCATGTCCGACATGCCGCTGCCCAGTTCGGCGTTGACGATGTGCAGAGCGATGAACCCGGCCTCGTGATCGCTGAGCGAAAAGCCCAATCGGTCGCGGATGATGGTGAGTGCTTCGCAGCCGAGCGCGTATTCAGAGGGGTAGAAGCTGCGGATTTCCCAGAGAAGGTTGTTGGGATAAGCGATCCCTTTTTGCAGGCGCTCGATGGCGAAACTGATATGATCGGTGAGTGTGATATAGATTTTTTCGCTGAGTGGGCGGCCCAGCCGCGCAGCGGCCAGTTCGATGATCTCGGTGCAGACCGCGACGTGATCTTCCGGAATTTCCCCGATCAGCTCAGCCAGACGGCTGCTGCTTTCCGCGTCCGCCAGCGCATAGATTTTTTCGATTTTTGCGGGCGGGACAATATCGCCCGGCTGCTTGCGGAACCCGATGCCGGGCCCGCGCAGGATGATTTCCTTTCCGTCGTCATCCTTGGAGCAGACAAAGTTGTTTCCAATGGCGCGAACAATCCTGTACACGAATTTTCCCCCTTGAACGGTGATACTATACTCGTCAGGAATGATAGGGTTTGAAAGGCGCAGTTCCTGCCGAAAAGCGGCGCGTCTATGAAAAAAGAAAAAGACCAAACAACCCGATCACATTTGTCTGTGTCGGAGGAGTCTGGTCTTGCCTACATAACTAGTCACAAGCCGTGTTCACTTGTTAATTTCATTATAACCGGGAATATGGAAAAGTCAACTGAAAAATCAAAACTCCCCGGAGTTTTGTGGTTTTTTACAAATACAAGAGACTGGGTTTATTAAAAATGCGCAAAAGAAGGTTAGGGCTCCCGTTTGAAGGGCTGCTGAGAGCGCACGCTCAGGTCGCGGTAGCGGCTGGGCGACATGCCGACGATCTTGGAAAAGACCTGTGTGAAGCGGTTGGGGTCGTCGTAGCCGACCACGCTGGCGATGTAAGTGATGCTGCAATCGGTGCTGGTCAGCAGCGACTGGGCTTCGCCGATCCGGCGGCGGGCACGGTACTGCATGGGCGAACTGCCGAAGGACTGCGAAAAGGCGTGGGAAGCGTAAAAGCGGTTGATATGAAAGACTTCAGCGAGTTCCTCGAGGGAGAAATTCTGGGCAAAATTCTGATCGATATATTGGCGCATTTCCTCGGCAAGTGAAAGTTTATCCGGTTCGGCGCCGGCCGAGTATTTGCCCGAAGCGTCAAGCAGATTGCTGATGGTGGCGAGCAGGGTTTGCAGGAAACCGTTTGCGAGATTTGAGGCATAGGGCTGACGGTTTTTGAGGGCATATTCGAGCGCGGTGAAGCTGTGGAACAGGAAATCGAAATAGACGCTGCTTTTGAGCAGACATTCGCTGTCCGGAGCGACAATGCTTCCAGCTGGCAGGCCATTCATGCGCAGGTCGGTAACGCCGCACAGGAAAAAACGCATTGGTTCGCCCGACTGAGCCAGATCCTGATGCAGAACATTGGTATTGTAAAAGAGCAGGTCGCCGGGTTCGCTGAGATATTCGTGGCCGCCGATGCGATGGATGCCGTGGCCATAATAGACCAGACCGATTTCGGTGATATCGGTGTGGCTGTGGATGGCGCGCACCTTACCGCTGCTGTCCACCTCGGAGTTGGTCAGATAAGCCATGCGGGGCTGTGTCAGCGGCTGAGATATGGGAAGGTCAGCAGGAACCGCATGCATATGAATCATCGCATGTCCTCCTTCATTTCAAGGGCGTTTTGATTTTATTATAGCAAAAAAGGGGCGGGAACGCATTAGGAAAGTTGCGTGGATTGCGCAGAACGCAAAAAACCCTGCCGCGGGGTGCGGCAGGGGGAGAAAATCAGTCTTCGGGCTGAGCATGCTCAGCGTTTGAAACGTCGTGCTCAGTGCGGAATTCGCCGTGCTCACCGTTCTCACCGGCTGTTTTACGGCGACGGCGTGCGCCGCCACGACGACGGCGCCGTGGTTTGTTTTCCGAATCCAGTGCATCCGGTACATCCGGCGTTTCAACAGCTTCGGAAAGCGGTTCCTCGGGCTTGGGTGCTTTTTCGCGGCGCGGCTTTTCCGGGCGTTCGGTTTTTGGGCTTTCCTGCGTGGGAGCAGGAGCGGCACCTCGCTTGGCGCGTCCGCAGCGCAGGGTGGTGCAGTCGGAACAGCAGAATGTTTTGGGCGCGTCGTCCGAGTCCTCAAGCTGCACCTTGCAGGTACCGCACAGCATCTGCGTGGAGACTACCGTGCCGCGGCCCTCCGGGGTCTCAACCAGGCTATCGACTTTGGGGGTGACCTTCTGCATTTCGTGGTAGCCTTCATATTCGTACTTAAGGCAGCACATCAAGCGGCCGCAGGTGCCCGAAATTTTGGCAGGATTGAGGGAAAGGTTCTGGTCCTTAGCCATGTTGATAGACACCGGCTGGAAGTCCTCGAGATAGGACGCGCAGCACAGCTCACGGCCGCAGATACCCAGACCGCCGATCATTTTGGCTTCGTCGCGTACGCCGATCTGGCGCAGCTCGATGCGGGTACGGAATACCGACGCAAGATCCTTGACCAGTCCGCGGAAGTCCACGCGGCCGTCCGCGGTGAAGTAGAACAGGATTTTGTTGAGGTCAAAGGTACACTCGACCGAGACCAGATTCATGTCCAGTCCATGCTCAGCGATTTTCTTTTTGCAGATGTCGTAGGCCTCACGCGCCTGCTGTTCGTTGCCGCGCGCGACTTGCAAATCGGTTTCGGTAGCGATGCGGATGACCTTTTTAAGCGGTTTGACCACTTCGCTGTCGTCGATGTCGGTGTTGCCGAGCGCGCATTCGCCGCATTCCACGCCGCGCGCGGTCTCCACGATAACCGACTGACCCGGCTGAACCGTCAGGCCCTGCGGGTCGAAATAGTAAACTTTGCCCACTTTTTTGAAGCGGACGCCGATAATATTCGTCAATGGATGATCCTCCTGCGATAAGGATTTTATAGATAACAGATCCGGTAGGCACCGGCGCACAGTCCGGCACACTGGATGGCTGCCGCCGCATTGATTTCGGTGCGGGCGGACAGGGTGGAAGCGAAGTCGTAGAGCCCAAGCAGACGGCGGCTGTCCACGCGCGCGGCCAGCCGTTCGGTTTCGGCCGAAAGTGCCGGGACGGTGCGGCCGGGGAGGGCGTGCGCACAGAAAACCGCGTCGCGCAGTGCGGCCTGAAGCAAACCGAGCGCGGCTTTGAAAGTCGGTTTAGGCTGCTTTTCCAGCCCCATGGCGGCGATCAGCATGCGGTATTCGTCCGCGTCCGCGAGCGCCTGCACAAAGGGTGCGACGAGCGGGAGAAGCTCGTCCGGATTGGTTTCCGGGGCCTGCGGCGGCGCGAGCTGATAGCGGGTGCAGCGCGAGCGGATGGTTTCCAGAATCGCGCCGGGCTGTTCGCTCGTCAGGATGAAAAACGCATAGCGCGGCGGCTCCTCGAGCACCTTGAGCAGCGCGTTCTGCGCGGCGGTGTTGAGCTTGTGCGCGTGCCGCAGGATGACCACCTTGCGGTCGCCATCGTTGGGCAGTATGCTAATCTTGCGCCGGATGTCACGTGCAAGATCAACCAGCAGGTCTTTGTCACCCTCGTCGATGATCTCGAGATCGGGATGCGCGTCGTTTTGCAGCTTGTGGCAGGATGGGCAGGTCCCGCAGGGGCGTTTGCCGGTGCCGGTGCACAGAAGCGCGGCGGCAAGCACACGCGCGAGTTCCATTTTTCCGCTGCCGTCTGGCCCGGTCAGCAAAACAGCCTGCGGAAACCGGCGGTCGAGCGCCGCACGCAGGCTGTCCTTCACGGCTTCATTGCCCGGGATTGTGTCAAAACCGTGCATCAGATTTTCTCAAACCGTTCGACATTCAGCACAAACACGGTCGCGCCGCCGACCGAGACTTCGAGCGGCACCGTGGGTGCGGCCAGCATGCCGATTTCGGCGGTGGTCGGGATGACCTGACGGCGGGTGTTGGAATACTTGCGGATGATTTCGATTGCGTCATCCAGCTTGTCGTCCTCGAGGCCGATGAGGATGGTCACGTTTCCGGCACGCAGGAAGCCGCCCGTACTGGCCAGCTTGGTGATGGAAAAACCGGCCTTCATCAGATTGCTCATGACGTTCCGGGAATCGTCATAATTGACGATGGCAAGCAGCATTTTCATAGGGTTTCCCTCCCGCGTGGTGTTTTTGCGCATACAATCACTTCGCTGACAGTATTATAGCATCGATCGGTCAGAAATTCAATGTGTTTTGCTGGGATTTCCTCGCCGGGCCACAGCAGCGGGATACCGGGCGGGTAGGGGGTGACTGGGCGGGCGCAGACCTCGCCGGCGGCTTCCGAAAGCGGCACGCTGCGGCCGGAGGACAGCAGGGCCTGCCGCACCGAACAGGCGCGCACCGGTGCGGGCGGGACGGCAAAGGCCGGGGAAACGAGCGCTGTGCCCGGGGCGCAGGCATCCAGCGCGGCTTCCAGCCGGGCGAGGTTCGCGGGCAAATCGGCCGGGGTCACGATGAACACGATGTTAAAATGGTCGGCCATTTCGCAGGCCACGCCGTGGGTTTCGTACAGGGTGTCGGCAAGCGTGCGGCCATCCGCACAGGAAATGGTCAGGCGCAGCGGGTCAAGCGGCGCGTCGGCGTCGGTCAGGGCGCGCAGGCCGTTTTGTCCGTCGTATTTGCGGCGCAGGTGCGCAACTGCACGGACAGCGGCGGCGTAGTCCTCACGCCGGGTTTCGAGGTGTTCGCGTGCGAGGTCGAGCGAAGCCATGATCGGATACGACGGGCTGGACGTGCCGCACATGCTCTCAAAGCGCCGCAGTTCGCCGCTGTCAGCGTCCGGGCCGCACAGCAGATAGGCAGCCTGCCCGAGCGCGGGAAGCGTCTTGTGTGCGCTGAGAACGGCTGCGTCCGCGCCTGCCGCAACCGGATTTGGGCAGCCGACCGCGTCCAGATGGGCACCATGCGCGGCATCGACGAGCAGCTTTTTGCCATAGCGGTGGCACAGGGCGGCCAGTTCCGCGATGGGCTGGAGCACGCCGTAATAGTTCGGGGACACGACGAGAAGCGCGGCGGCGTCCGGATTTTCCTGCATTGCGCGTTCGGCAGCCGCAAGATCGATCACGCCGCCGCACCCGGCATAGGGCAGAAAATCGGGGGACAGGAAGGCAGGTTCCAGATCAAACAGCGCTGCGGCGTGCATGGCGCTTTTGTGGCAGGTGCGGTCGAGCAGCACCTTACCGCCGATGCCGCACACGGCGCCCAGCATGGCAACCACGCCCTGCGACGAGCCGCCGGTCAGAAAGTGGCAGTCGGCGGCGTGAAAATACGCGGCCGCGCACTGTTCGGCCGTGCGGATGGGGCCTTCGGCCTCGTACAGATTGCCCGTGCCGTAGGTTTCGGTGAAATCGATGGAAAACAGCGGGGCAAAGTCCGGAAAAACCGGCTGGCCTTTGTGGCCGGGCATATGAAAACGCGCGGTATCCTGCGCGGCGAGCGCGGTCAGCGCGTCATAAAGCGGGGTAGACATATCAGGGTTCCTCTTTCCGTTTCAGATTGCGCCGCAGAGGCGCGGGGCCGCGCCATGTAAACGCGCGGTCGGGATAGGCTTCGGCAAACTGGCGGCGGGTCAGGCCGTCCAGTTCGGCGGCAGACAGGGAAGCAATCAGATTTTCCCGAAAGGCCGGATTGTCGGTCTCGGGCACATGTCGGTTGAGCGGGCAGATGCGCTGGCACAGGTCACAGCCCCAGATAAGCGGGTGCCGCTGCAC
>JBJDZO010000237.1:0-2185 GCA_051868095.1 Butyricicoccus sp.
ACCTTATTTTGCATAAGCTGTGTATTTTTCGCGGCCGAAGTAAAGCGCGATACCAGCGAGGAATTGGCTGTCTGTCTTGTGGAATCGTTCGGCTGGAATGTGGCAGAAACTGCGAAAATCAAATCCAAAACCATGACGGTTAGAGACTTCTATGTAATGTATTATCAGTGGACTGGGGAATTTAGCTTTTTCCCCGCCGGAACAATCGCGCAAAGAGATGTTGAGCGGGCCAATCTTGCAGGTATGCGGCCGGTGCTGTATGATAAAACATATTATACGGCATCGGATACAGAAGAGAATGTGACAGTATATTTCATTTCGCTTGATTACGATACGCCGGAGGATATCATTTTGGAGGCAATGGTCGGTTTTTATCAAGACGAGCTATGTATAACTGCCATCCATATGCAGGGAACGGATAAAATATGGCCGCTTGATGTGGAAAAAGACAAGGTAGCTCCTTGGATAAAGTAAATTTGGCAGATTTCCAAGGGAGCCAAAATGAAAATGCGATAGCTGACGCTAAATAAAAGGTACTGGTTGTATCTGTCCGGAAGTTTATAAGCATCTTGCCGGACATTATTCTCAGCCCCGCCGCGCTCCTCTCGCGGCGGGGCACTTTTGCGTGCACTGAGCGGGTTTTGGTGCGTGCACCCGCACGTGCCAACAGTTGATAAAGATGTTGTAAAAAGTTGCGCAAGATTACGCAATTTTCCCCGTTTTATTTGTTTGATACCCCCAAAAATAAGCCGTTAAATTATTGACAAACTTTTTGGATGCGATATAATAATCATAGACACGCATGAGTGCGTGGCAAAATACAACCTTTATAGCAAATCAAGGCGGCGCTTTTTACGGCCCGTTTCCAAACCATGGGGGCTTTACCTGATCCGCGTAAGGTCCGCCGGGCTGTAAAGGGCGTATCCATTTTTTGAAACGAAAAAATTTTTTTGGGAGGTTTCACAGCATGGATTTTAGGCTTACAAAAGAGCAGGAAATGATGCAGAAGCTCTGCCGCGAGTTCGCGGTGAACGAGGTCGAGCCGATTGCGGCTGAGATCGACGCGGAGGAGCGCTATCCGTTCGAGACCGTCGAGAAGATGCGCAAGCTCGGCATGATGGGCATCCAGTTCCCGAAGGAAGTCGGCGGCTCTGGCGGCGACACCATCTGCTACTCGATCGCAATCGAGGAAGCATCCAAGTTCTGCGGCACCACCGGCTGCATCATCTCTTCTCATGCAACTCTGGGCGCATGGCCGATCTTCAAGTACGGCACCCCGGAGCAGAAGGAGAAGTGGCTGCGCCCGCTGGTTAACGGTTCCAAGACCGGTGCGTTCGGTCTGACCGAGCCCAATGCCGGCACCGACTCGGCTGCTCAGCAGACCACCGCGGTTCGTCAGGAAGACGGCACCTGGCTGCTCAACGGCTCCAAGGTGTTCATCACCGGCGGCGGCATCGCTGACACCTACGTAATCTTCGCAATGACCGACAAGTCCAAGGGCAACAAGGGTATTTCCGCGTTCATCGTTGACAAGGACGACGCAGGCTTCAAGATCGGTAAGATCGAGCATAAGATGGGTATCCGTGGTTCCCAGACTTCCGAGCTGATCTTCGAGGACGTTGTTCTGCCGGCAGACCGTCTGCTGGGCAAGGAGAACGGCGGCTTCAAGATTGCAATGACCACTCTGGACGGCGGCCGTATCGGTATCGCTTCTCAGGCACTCGGTATCGCACAGGGCGCGCTGGATCAGGCTGTCAAGTACATGAAGGAGCGCGTACAGTTCGGCAAGACCATCGATAAGTTCCAGGGTCTGCAGTGGATGGTAGCGGACATGGCGACCAAGATCGAGGCAGCTCGTCTGCTCGTTCGCCGCGCTGCATTCAACAAGGACAATGGCCTCCCGTACACCAAGGAAGCTGCTATGGCCAAGCTGTTCGCAGCCGAGACCGCTATGGAAGTTACCACCAAGTGCGTACAGATCTACGGCGGCTATGGCTACATCCGTGAGTACCCGATGGAGCGCATGATGCGTGACGCCAAGATCACCGAGATCTACGAGGGCACTTCTCAGGTACAGCGTATGGTTATCGCTGGTCAGATTCTCAGAAAGTAATCAAGGGAGGAAAACAGAATCATGAAAGTTATCGTTTGTGTAAAGCAGGTTCCCGATACCTCCGGCAAGGTT
>JBJDZO010000238.1:0-2182 GCA_051868095.1 Butyricicoccus sp.
TTCTGTTCGTAGGCTCAAGAGCTTTGCTACACCGCTTCCTTCACTCACACCGTTACCGATGTCAGCTTGCGGTTCGCTACACTTGGCGGTAACTACCCGTGGCTGGACTTTCACCAGCTAGGTTTGCGCCATGCCCGGCGCACAAAAGAAACCCAAGCAGCTCGGTGATGAACTACTTGGGTTTTGGTTTTGATGTGATTATGATGGTCCAAAATCATGGGTAAAAAGGCCCAAAATTTTTGGAACGGAAACATTTATTCCCACTCAATCGTCGCGGGGGGCTTAGACGTGATATCGTACACAATGCGGTTGATATGACCAACCTCATTGACAATACGCACGCTCACACGATCAAGCACCTCATACGGAATGCGTGCCCAATCCGCAGTCATAAAGTCAGTGGTAGTCACCGAGCGCAGAGCAAGTGTATAATCATACGTTCTGCCATCGCCCATAACGCCGACGCTGCGCATATTGGTCAGTACAGCGAAATACTGATTCATGGTATTTTCCAGATGTGCCTTGGCGATCTCATCGCGGAAAATGAAATCAGCTTCGCGCAGGATATCCAGCTTTTCCTTCGTGATATCACCGATGACGCGGATAGCCAGACCCGGCCCCGGGAACGGCTGACGCATAACCAGATACTCCGGCAGCTCCAGTTCACGGCCAAGCTGACGCACCTCATCCTTAAAGAGCTGACGCAGCGGCTCAATGATCTCCTTGAAATCCACATAATCCGGCAGACCGCCCACGTTGTGGTGGCTCTTGATCACCGCCGCATCGCCTGCGCCCGACTCGATCACGTCCGGATAAATGGTGCCCTGTACCAGATAATCGACCTTGCCGATCTTCTTGCCCTCTTCCTCAAAGACGCGGATAAACTCCTCGCCGATGATCTTGCGCTTAGTTTCCGGATCAGAAACGCCGGCCAGCTTGCCGAGGAAACGCGCTTCCGCATCCACACGGATAAAGTTGATATCCCACTTGGAGAACGCGGCCTCAACCTCATCGCCCTCGTCCTTACGCATCAGGCCGTGGTCAACAAATACACAGGTCAGCTGATTGCCAACCGCTTCAGCCAGCAGTGCCGCTGCAACCGAGGAATCTACGCCGCCGGACAGTGCCAGCAGCACCTTACCATCACCGACCTTCTCACGGATGGCCTTGATCGACGTATTCTTATAATCCTCCATGGTCCAGTCGCCCTTGGCGTGGCAGATCTCATAGAGGAAGTTTTTCAGCATCAGGGTGCCGTTTTCGGTATGGTTTACCTCAGGATGGTACTGCACGCCATAGAAGCCGCGTGCCTCGTCGGCAATCGCAACATTCGGACACATTGCGGTGTGTCCAACAAGCTGGAAGCCCTCCGGCACCTTCGCCATGTAATCGCCATGGCTCATCCACGAAATGCCTTCCGCCGGCAGACCCTGGAACAGCTTGCAGGAGGTATCATAGAAGGTCTGGGTTTTGCCGTATTCACGCGCCGAATCATCCTGCGCCGCAGTCACTTCGCCGCCCAGAGTCTGCGCCATCAGCTGGCAGCCATAGCAGATGCCCAGCACCGGAACACCCAGCTCAAACACTGCCGGATCGCACTTCGGGGACTTGGGATCGTATACGCTGTTCGGGCCGCCGGTAAAGATAATACCGATCGGGTTCATCGCACGGATTTCCTCGATGGTCGTCTTATACGGCTTAACCTCACAATAAACATTATGTTCGCGGACGCGGCGTGCAATGAGCTGATTATACTGTCCGCCGAAATCCAGAATCAGCACGAGCTGATGGTTCTCCATTCGGGCGTCATCCTTTCTGCAAAAAAGTTAAAATGAATTTCGGTAAAAACAGGGCTTCTGTTTCCGCGGCCGATGTCTTGCACCGCAGAGAAGCCCTTCGGTTGGATATAAAGAAATTATGCCATATTTTCGCACAAACAGCAAGGCTTTTTTGCATTTCCCATGACCGCTTTTATTTTTCTGGCACTCTTTTCCGAAAAGGCCGGAAAAATCCGCGGAGAATTTAGAATAAATCACCGCAGGCGGTCAAAAATACAGTTAACCAACTGAAAGGGAGTATGCATATGAACCACCCCACCTCATCTGTCCGGGCGCGGCTCGCCGGCGCCTGCCTTGTCGCTATGTTCGCCACTTTCCTGCCTGCTTCGGCGTCGTTCTGGAGC
>JBJDZO010000239.1:0-2177 GCA_051868095.1 Butyricicoccus sp.
CCACCCGTGCGTGTAAGGACAAAAACGGCAAATAAGGTTGTACAATAACCGAAAAATATAAGTTTTCGCTTAGAATATGATAATTTCATACAATCAACTAGCCCCCACATACTTTACGTAAAATATTGTCATCCGGATCACTGTTTATAGTATAGCATATGTAATTTCATATATATATTCACATATTATATAATTTTATGCAAAAAAATTTGTATAATTTTCTTTAAATTACCTGTTTTATTATGGAGTTATTACAATATACATTATGATTTAACTATTTTTTCAAAATATTTTTTGGCTAAAAGAGAAAAAAGCGGCGGCCTGATCAAGCCGCCACTTTCTCCCGCGCCGACAAGCCGCTGTTCGGAAGCGGTTATTCGAGGTTGAGTTTTTTGGACAAGATACGCTCGGTGCCGAAGAAGAACACCGCGAGTTTGACCGCCTGGGAAAGCAGAAGCGTCCAAAGCATGGCATGCATCGAAACGCTTGCAGGTATCCAGTCGGTCATCGAAGCGAGCGCATAATCCAGCCCGGTAACGTCCGCGAAAATGACCATGCCGCCGGACAGGAAGCTGAGCGCCATCGAGATGACAATGTATGCAACGACCGACATCAGTACCCGGTGTCTGTTCGCCAGGTGCCCGAGCGCCATGGACAGATACATCTGAAACAGCCCGCTCAGACCGCCCGCGATGGCCAGCAGAATCCCTTCTATGCCGAACAGCACGATATGCAGCCCCCATTTCGGGAATACCTCGCTCAGCCCTTCCGCGATCTGCTTCCAAAGCTGCGGATCAAAGAGCGAGGAGAAGAACTGCACCGGTCCGACTGAACCGCATACAAGAATTACGATGGACAGGCAGGCCGTCACGCCGCTGGCGATGCCCATGACGAATGCGGCCGTTCCCTTGGACGCGATGAGCTGCCAGGGCTTCACCGGCAGGGTGAACATCAGGTAGCCCTCGTCACACAGCAGCCCCTTGTAAAAGCGCTGCAAAATCACTACGGTCGTCACCACAAACAGCGCCACCATCACGCCGAAGTAGGCGAACATCGAAATGATCTGGGTCAGTCCAAACAGCTTTTGCAGGGCGGATATGTCGGCTGCCGTATTTCTGGCCTGCATAGCGTTCAGCCCCATGGATACCGCGCTGATCAGCGACACGGCCAGCACGGCCACATAAATCGGCAGCAGAGTGCGCGCGATGGATTTGAGTTCGTATTTGCAAAGCTTCTTGTACATCAGTATGCGCCTCCTTCTCCAATGCCGTATGCGAAAATTTCGCGGAAAAGCTGATCGACCGATTTGCCTTCGGTTTCGCGGATGTTGTCCACCGTGTCATGGCGGACAACCTTACCGTTTTGCAGGAAAACCGCCTCATCCAGCACGCGCTCGATGTCGGAAATCAGATGGGTGGACAGCAGGACGGTGCCTTCCTCGTTGTAGTTGGTGAGGATGGTGTTGAGGATGAAGTCACGCGCTGCCGGGTCTACGCCGGCAATCGGTTCATCCAGCAGATAAAGCTGTGCTTTGCGGCTCATAATGGTAGCGAGCTGGACCTTTTCCTTGGTGCCCTTGGACATGGTTTTCAGGCGGTCATTCGGGCCAATGCCGAGTGCGGCAAACATTTCGACTGCCTTAGCCCGGTCAAAATCGGCATAAAAATCAGCGAAAAAGTCGGCCAGATCGCAGGTTTTCATCCAGTCCGCAAAATACATGCGGTCGGGTAAATACGAAATAATGCTCTTGGTGTAAACGCCCGGCGTATGGCCGTCCACGCTCAGAAAACCCATGGTCGGCTGCAAAAGGCCGCACAAGAGCTTGATAAAAGTGGTTTTGCCCGAGCCATTTGGGCCGAGCAGGCCGACGATGCGTCCGCGGCCAATGAAAGGTCGATGTGGTCAAGCGCGGGGGTGGTGCCATAAACCTTGGTCAGCTCCCGGGCCACGATCAGCGGTTCATTCATGTGAGTCTGCCTCCTTCATATCCCAATGTTCGATCAGCGTGCGGGTTTCGGCGTCGGTATAGCCGAGCGCGCGCATGGATGCGAGAAATTCCCCGATGCGGTCCCGGGCCAGCTCCTCCCGCACGCGGCGGATGCGTTCCATGTCTTCGGTGACCGTGCGGCCGGCGGTGCGGCGGGTCTCCACAAGCCCGCGGCTTTCCAGCTCGCCGA
>JBJDZO010000240.1:0-2176 GCA_051868095.1 Butyricicoccus sp.
CCACCATGGACTGGATGGAGCAGGAGCAGGAGCGCGGCATCACCATCACGAGCGCTGCGACCACTTGCTTCTGGAAAGGTACCCGCATCAACATCATCGACACCCCGGGTCACGTGGACTTCACCGTTGAGGTCGAGCGTTCCCTGCGTGTGCTCGATGGCTGCGTGACCGTCCTCTGTGCCAAAGGCGGCGTCGAGCCTCAGTCCGAAACGGTCTGGAGACAGGCGGATCACTACAACGTCCCGCGTATGATCTACGTCAACAAGATGGACATCATGGGCGCGGATTTCTACAACGTGGTCAACATGGTCTATGAACGCCTGCAGTGCAACGCGGTCCCGATCCAGCTCCCCATCGGCAAGGAAGCGGATTTCCGCGGCATCGTCGATCTCATTGAGATGAACGCCGACGTCTATTACGACGATCTCGGCAAAGACATGCGCGTTGAGGAAATTCCGGAAGACATGCGCGAGCTGGCGGAGGAATACCGCGAGAAGCTGCTGGAAGCGATCTCCGACTTCGACGATGAGATCATGGAGCTCTATCTCGAGGGAGAACCCGTTCCGAGCGAAAAGATCAAGGCCGCAATCCGCAAGGCGACCACGCAGGTCAAGATGGTTCCCATCGTCTGCGGCACATCCTATAAGAACAAGGGCGTGCAGAAGCTGCTTGACGCGATCGTGGACTATATGCCGTCTCCGCTGGATATCCCGCCGATCGAAGGTACCGATCCCAAGACCGGTGATACCAAGGAGCGTCATGCGGATGATTCCGCGCCGTTCTCGGCTCTGGCATTTAAGATCATGACCGACCCGTACGTTGGCCGTCTGGCGTTCTTCCGTGTCTACTCCGGCACTGCCGAAGCAGGCAAGACCGTGATGAACTCCACCAAGGGTCAGCGTGAGCGTCTGGGCCGCATTCTTCAAATGCATGCCAACCACCGTGAGGATATCTCGCAGGTTTATTCCGGCGATATCGCGGCGGCGGTCGGCCTGAAAAACACCACGACCGGCGATACGCTGTGCGACGAAAAGGACCCCATCGTCTTGGAGTCCATGGAGTTCCCGGAACCGGTGATCCGCGTCGCCATCGAGCCCAAGACCAAGGCCGGACAGGAGAAGATGGACATCGCCCTCGGCAAGCTCGCTGAGGAGGATCCCACCTTCAAAGCCTATACGGACGAGGAAACGGGTCAGACCATCATCGCCGGCATGGGCGAGCTCCACCTGGAGATTATCGTGGACCGTCTGCTGCGCGAATTCCGGGTCGAGGCCAACGTTGGCAAACCGCAGGTCTCTTATAAGGAGACCATCACCAAAGCCGCGACGGTGGACACGCGCTACGCGCGCCAGACCGGCGGCAAAGGTCAGTTTGCACATGTGAAGCTCACGGTCGAGCCCAACGAGCCGGGCAAAGGCTACGAGTTTATCAATCAGATCACGGGCGGTGCGATTCCGAAGGAATTCATCCCCTGCGTGGATCAGGGTATCCAGGGCGCGATGCAGGCGGGCGTGCTCGCCGGCTATCAGGTCGTGGATGTGAAAGTGACTCTGATCGACGGCTCTTTCCACGAGGTCGACTCCTCGGAGATGGCGTTCAAGATCTGCGGCAGCATGGCGTTCAAGGAGGCCTGCCAGAAGGCCGGCCCGACCCTGCTGGAGCCCATTATGAAGGTTGTCGTTACTGCGCCGGATGCTTATATGGGCGACGTGATGGGCGATATCAACGCCCGCCGCGGCCAGATTCAGGGTTCCGACATCCGCAACGGCGCCGCCGTCATCACGGCAAACGTGCCGCTGTCTTCCATGTTTGGTTACGCGACCGACCTGCGCAGCAAAACGCAGGGCCGCGCGACGTACAGCATGGAGCCGAGCCATTTCGTCGAGCTGCCGAAATCGCTGCAGGAGAAGATCGTGCACAAAGGCAACTGATCCGCACAACCGGCACGCTGTGCCTTAAAAGTAAGTAACATTTGAACATTTTGAAAAATTAGGAGGATATTCTTATGGCAAAGCAGATGTTTAACAGAAGCAAGCCCCATGTCAATATCGGCACCATTGGTCACATTGACCATGGCAAGACTACCCTGACTGCTGCGATCACCAAGGTTCTGTCCCTGAGCGATCCGAACTCGGCTGAGTTCACCGCTTACGACCAGATCGACAAGGCTCCGGAA
>JBJDZO010000241.1:0-9605 GCA_051868095.1 Butyricicoccus sp.
CTTCATTGCGGTATCGACAGCAGCCTGCTGCTCAATCAGCTTCTTCTGGTAGTTCTCCCAGAACAGCTTGACATTTGTACCATAGCGCTCACGGTCGTTGTCGCACAGATCGTTCAGCGCGGCAAATACCCAGTAAGCCGAGGTTTCCGCCGGGAAATCCTCATCGTCTAAGACTTCTTCAATGTCGTCTATCCACGGAAGATATTCGGTCTGGAAAATCTCCGACGTATCGGTCAGCAGATTGCCGTAGTACGGCAGATATACCGAGAACTCTGCGCGGGACATGGCCTGCCACTGAATGGTTGCCAGTGCCTCCGGCATATTGGAGCGGATTTCGAACACATGGCACTCGGCCTGATTTTCATTGCCGATGGCATAGCGGCCGGTCGTATTCGAGTCGTATTTGGTGCCTTCGCCGCGGCAGGCCAGCAGACGCAGCACTTCGTAAGTGCTCAGCTGACGGTCGGCGTCAAACAGCATGTCAAACGGGCCTTCCGGCACCGCGCCGTCTACACGCTCAATGGAAACACTTTCGGACAGCTCTGCGTTCAGGTAATTGACGCCCTGCCAGTAGCGGGAATACTGACCGTTGCCGAAATCGGCTGCACCATAGGTCTTTTGAATATCAATCGTCGTGATACCCGAAATATCGTCTGTATCCAGATCGTATTCCTTATCCGGATCGTAGTCCTCATCCGAGGAAACCAGGAAGCCGTTTGCCAGCGGCAGAGAAATCAGGTCAGCCGACGCAATGACATTTTCGGTGTCGGAGATGTCGATTTCGTTCATGACTACCATGTTCGGGTTGACCGAAACCTTATCGGCAGGCATGCGGACGGCAGCATACTGATGGCCGGACAGTGTTTCAAAGTCCCAGACCTCGTTTGCGTCGCTGATCGTGAACGAGTTGCACTCGCCGGAGCCGTACTCGTCGATGATCGCGGCCAGCTTCTCCACGCCGTCGCGCGCGGATTCGGCCTGCATCAGGACAACCGAGTTGAGCGAGATCTCGCAGATACCGGTGTCAGGCATCGGGTCAAGACCGAGATAGCCTTCATCATCCCAAACCCATCCAGACTCGCCGTATACCCATTTGCCTTCCTCGAACAGCTTGGAATTGTTGGCAGTCGATACGGTGGCGCTCATGGAAACGCCGTTTTCGTTCATGCCGACTTCGCCGTATGCTTCGCGGATCAGATTGCCGTTGCCGTCCAGAATGGATTCGCCGCCCTCAATCGAGTCGCGCATGACGGTGTAGCGGTAGGTATGTGCGGGGTACGGCATGGAGAATCCATAAGCGTCCTCATACATCTCGCCGTCTTCGTGGTCTGCGGCTTCGCGTACCTCAAAGACCTTGTCATACAGCTTGCCGATGTCCTCGGAGCGGCCAACATAGGTCGAACCGTTTTCCGCAAAATCGCTGCCGACATACAGCCCGCAGCAAGCCGCTGCACTGACGCTGCTGCCCGCCGCGATGGCCGCGGAAAGCACGACGGCGCCCAGCCGTTTGTACAGTTTCATATTCATTGGCTTTCATTCCTTTTCCTGTTTATTCCTCCGGATTTCAGAAGACTTTTTCAGTATAGCACCGGCCTCCACGAAAATCAAATATTTCCACTCAAAAACATGAATAATTCTTCGGAAAAATGCATAAAAACCCCCGGCTCCTGAGAATCGGGAGGGTGAAGGTGTTGTCCGGGGATTACAAGGAATATCCGGATTCAAATGGTAGACATTGTATGTTCTCCGTGATATAATAATGGAAAATAAACAAAAATACATGGAATCGACAGGGAGAAAATAGCGGTATCGTATATATTTCGGGTGCGATTCAGGCAGGAGGGATGCACAGCGGGTCAAAGAAGTTTCCACAGGAAGCATTGACAGCTTCCGCAATCTCAATTTTTCGGAGGGAACGAGTATGAAAAAAAGGATTCTGAGTTTGCTGCTCGTCGTTGCCATGCTGTGCAGTCTGTGCTCGATGACAGCATTTGCGGCGGAAAGCGGATACACCGACGTGAATGCCTCGGATTGGTATTCGGAGGGCGTTCAGTACGTCAGTGAAAAAGGGCTGATGAGCGGGGTAGAAAATCAGCGCTTTGACCCGCAGGGCATCACCACACGCGGCATGATTGTTGCGATTCTCTGGCGGCTGGAGGGCAAGCCGGCAGCGGGTCAGGCACAGTTTGACGATGTGTCGGCGGAGCAGTATTATGCGGAGGCGGTTGCGTGGGCCGCTGCGAACAAGATTGTCGAGGGCTATGGAAACGGGAAATTCGGTCCGAACGATCCGATTACCCGCGAACAGATGGCTGCGATTTTTTATCGTTACGCAGCCGTAAAATCCCTTGATATCACCACAAAGGGCGATATCCATGACTATCAGGATGCCGATCAGATCAGCGGCTATGCGGCTGTACCGATGCTTTGGGCGGTGGAAAAGGGTCTGATCAGCGGCACCGGGGGCGCGATGCTGGAGCCGCAGGCAAAGGCACTGCGTGCGCAGGCGGCCACCATTCTGATGCGTCTGGATAAGAATATTCTGGGTGCGGAAACCGAGGAGCCGACCACCTTCACCGTCACCTTCTATGCGAACGGCGGAACCGCTTCGGTCAGCACGGTTCGCGTGGCCAAGGGCGAAAAGGTTGCGTCTCCCGCCGCGCCGACCCGCAGCGGCTATACCTTTAACGGTTGGTTTACGGCCGCAAGCGGCGGAACCAAGTATGATTTTAACACCGCTGTCACCGCGGATCTGTCGCTGTATGCACAATGGACCGAGAAGACGAGCAGCGGCGGAAGCAGCGGAAGCAGCAGCAAAAAGACGGTCACCTCGGTCGATATCCTGTGCGACGGCGGATCGGCCGCGGGCAAGGAGCTGAAGCAGGGCGATGAGCTTGCCTATGTGACGGTACCTGCTGGTGCCACGGGTACGGTATCCTGGAAGGTCGGCGGTATCGAGAAATCCACCGCAGCGACCTACACGGTTGGCGCGCTCGATGTCGGCCAGACGATCACCGTAACGTTTACCGCAACCGGCTCGTATAAAGGAACGCAAACCAGTGCGCCCACCGGTAAGGTCGCATCGGTCGCGGTCGATCTGTCAAATGACGACCCGGATGCTTCTCCGGTCGTAGTGGCCGACGGAGCCGTTTACAAGGGCGATGACGGCAGCGACATCACCATTGAAGACGGCGATACGGTTTCGCTGTCGGTGGAGAGCTGCGAGGTGGCAGTGGAGACGGTAGACGAGGAGGAGCTGAATACCTCGTTTGCAAGCGCAATCGGCGTTACCATTACGGAGGATGATGTACAGGACGCGGGCGTAACGTATGTTGAGGTGAACGCGCAGATGTCGCTGAAGAAGGACGGCGCGGAAACGGCAGAGGCGATTCATCCGGTGGGCGATACAACGATCACCCTGTCCAAGGAGAATCTCGGCATTGACGCCGATGTGGACATCAGCGATTTTACGTTTGTTGCCAAGCACACCAACCAGAACGGCGACGAAGAAGCAGTCACCGGTGAGGTAGTTAAAATTGATGGCATTCAGTATGTACGCTTTGAACTGAACGGCCTGAGCACGATCTGGATTGGCAACATTCCGCCGCTGACGGTCACCTTTGATACCGCAGGCGGCACCGAGATTCCTCCGCAGAAGGTCAAGTTCGCCTGGTATGTCAAGGATCCGGAAGCGCCCACCAGAGACGGATATCTGTTCACGGGCTGGAATTATAATCTGGCGACCTTCCAGGTTCTGCGCGACACAACCATTACCGCGAAGTGGATTCAGGGCACCAAGGTGGACATTGGCTATTTGAAGCAGGTCTGGGACCCGGAGACTGTTTCCTTTGATGAGCTGGACGAAGCTGTTCGGCCGAAGATCACTTATGCGGATGGCGCGGTAACGGTTGAACTGAACAGTGAGACGGTATATCCGGCGAATCTGGAATGCCGGCTTATCGTATCCCGGATGGATGGCGCTGCCCAGTGGGCGACGGCTACGACGGGCGAGGCTGCCGCAGCAGCGACCGAGTATTCCGCGGACGAGTCCGAGCTGACCCTTACCAAGCCGGTCACGGACGAGTACGGCAAGGTAGTCACTGCCAATCCGAGCACCACCCTGTACATCAAGTGGGTTGACGCAGACGAAAATGTACTCGGCGTACAGTCGGCAACGCTGACCATCAAGACCGAAAAGCCGGCGCTGAGCTATGACACGCCGACCGAAACCAACACCGTTTCGGTAAACCGCGGCATTGGCCGGATTGACTCCTATCTTACCGATACGGACGGGGTTTACGAGCCGTTTTACAGCTATACCAATGCATATCTGGGGTATGAACAGAATGAATACTATCTGGATGTGAATCAGTCCTTCAACGAGTCGTTCTATATGTACGATGAGCAGACGTACAGGGGGTATACGATCAGTGCGGACGATTATGAAACCCTGCATGTCGTCATCAAGCCCTTTGAAGGGGAGACCGTTCCGGCGCTGACCGCGGAAGCCTATCGTTGGGACAGAAACGCGGAGGAGGCGGAAACCTTCGATGCTCAAGTGACCCGGGGAGCAAATGGTGAGGTCATCGTGACCTGTCCGATTCCCGAGCCGAGCGAAACAAGCAATCATATCTATCTGCACATGGATTTGACTGCCGGGGGCAAGAAGCAGCAGCTCTATTTCAGTTTCTATTTCAGAAATAACGATGACGATGACAACTATCGCGAGACGGACAGTTGGAGCGAGGTGCTTCAGCTTCTGAATGAGAACGATCAGGTTGCTGTCGGGTATCACGGAGAAGACGATATCACGCTCACGAGCAGCTTGACCCTGGGGCCCGAACAGAGCCTGTATATGTCTGGCACATGCCTGACGGTGGACAATGGCGCGGTTCTGAAACTGTGCGGCAACGGATTCGATGCTGCACACCTGAATGCGAAGGACATCATTGTGAAGAATGGCACGATTGCCACCAATTCGCAGAATGAAGTGCAGAACACCTATTATATGAGCGGAATCTATGCCGAAGAAAAGATTGTCATTGAGGAAGGCGGACTGATTCAGGTTCCGGAAAGAGGATACCTTAATCTGTGGATGAACAACGATGATAGCACCATCGAGCTTCACACCGGAGCCGAGATGCAGGTAAAGGGTGTGCTGGATTTGGGCTCTCCGATCGATGCGGCAGGCACAATCCGTGTCGAAGGAAATGGCAATTTCTATTGTTACGGCGGCCTTACCATCGCTGAGTCCGGCAGCCTTGAGCTTATGGATCAGTGCTACGTGCGGATTGACGGCGGAATGATCAACAAGGGTATGATTTCGGTTGATACCGAGGACAGCGACAATATCACGTTTGCAGGCAGCTTCGAAAATACCGGTAAAATTATGGTGGAGCAGGGCTGGATCACCTTCGATCATTGCGGATACTCCATTCAGAACCGCGGCACGATCACGCTGATGGAAGATGCGGCTCTGTATGTGAACGGTACGGTTCTGGTCAACACGGGCAGCATCGTTGGCGATGGTCGGGTGTTCTTGGAGCTCATCAAGGACCTCTCGGATTATGACAACGGCGTTGAATACGTCGAGACCGCGGGCGACCGCACGCCTTCGAACTATTCGCGGTATCAGTTTGTACGCGACCCGTCTGCTACGGTAGAGGAGATTACCTTCTTTGCGCAGCTTGACAACCGGGACGGCGGCGTCTGCACCTGTGACGTAGACGAAAACCAGCAGTAAGCCCACAGCATCGCATGCTCCGGACATACGAAAAACAGCGCTGAACCACGCTGAAATTTGAAAGCATCCTCCCCGCGCAGACCGGCTCTGCAAAGGGAGGATGCTTTT
Source organism: Butyricicoccus sp. (assembly GCA_051868095.1). Classification (GTDB taxonomy): domain Bacteria; phylum Bacillota; class Clostridia; order Oscillospirales; family Butyricicoccaceae; genus Butyricicoccus_B. The sequence goes on from JBJDZO010000241.1 coordinate 5,852, forward strand.
TTCGTAGAAGCGGAGCGGACAGCTTCAGGCAGATACCGTATCGTTCGGTTGGTTTATAAAATAGCCCCCGAAGGACCAATCCTCCGGGGGCTATCCCTGCAATATATTCGGTTTTTTCGGATGATTACTCGGCCAGTGCTCTCCAGATGAAGGTCACGATCTGAGCGCGTGTGCAATCCGCATTGGGGCTGAACGTGGTCTCGGTAGTACCGGCGGTAATGCCGCCCGCTACCGCCCACAGAACCGCATCCGTATAGTAGGCATCAGCGGCCATATCGGTGAACGGATTGACCGTACCGGCAGCCGGAGACTCCTGAGCACGCCACAGGAAGGTGACGATCTGCGTGCGGGTGCACTCAGCATCCGGGCCAAAAGTCGTATCACTGGTGCCCTTGGTAATGCCCTGTTCTACCGCCCACAGAACCGCGTCATGGTAGTAGCTGTCCGCAGCGACATCGGTGAAAGGTATTTCCGTGCTCTTGGGAGCAGGGCTGCCAGCGGCACGCCACAGGAAGGTGACAGACTGTGCGCGGGTGCAGGAAGTGTTCGGAGAGAAGGTGGTAGCAGAGGTGCCGCCGGTGATGCCCTTCTCAGCAGCCCACCGAACCGCATCATGGTAGTAGCTGTCCGCAGCGACATCCGTGAAGTTGCCCTGCGTGGGGGTATCCTGCGCGGGGGTTGTCGGCACGGTGACATCGGAAGCGGGAGTGGAGGAAGAGGAGCTGCCGCCGCTGCCGCTGCTGCCGCCGCTGGAAGAACGTTTCGTAATCTGAACCTGCTTCAGTACGCTGTAATCGGGAGACGACTGTTTGGTTAGCTCACCATCCAAGGTGCTGGAACCGGAAACAGACAGCGAGCTCTGATTTGTGGGCGCCTGATTCAACGCCTGCGCTGCGCCCGAGACGTAGAGCGTACCGCCGTTGATCTGAATCGTCAGTGCGCCCTCGTTCAGGATACCGTACGAGTTTTCGTCCTCAGTGTCGCCGGTGATGGTATTTTCCCCGTTCACTACAAGGGTCGCACCATCGGGCAGCTTAATGCCGTGGCTGATATTCGCGCCGTTGAGGGTCAGCGTCTTGGAAGCATTATCCCATTCCCAGCCCTCGCCGGACCAATTGTCCTTCAGCGCGGTGAAATCATAATCGAAGGATGCCAGATCATCCATGTACCACCACTGTGTACCATAGAAGGGATTGGCCGTACCGAAGCCAAGGCCGCTGTCGGTCTCAGCAAATACACGCACGCCGTGGTTGAAGGGGTCACCAAAGCCATTCGTCGTAAGGGTGGTGAAGTTCTCGCCATCCTCTGTGACATAAAGGTCACAGCCGCGGTCTGCGTGAACCAGATAGGAGGCAGTGATGACAAACTTTTTCACTATCTCGATCGTATCATCCATGGATGCCGCCAGTTTGCGGAGCGTTTCCAGCCAATCGGAAAGATCGATTTCGCTGCCCAGAGTATCCATATCTCCCAGAAGATCAAGATCCTTCAGGCTCTCCAAAATAGAATCGGTGTTCCGGGTCTTGGTGTCCGCAAAGCAGTCATCGCTCAGCTGGCTGAACATCTGAGCCAGCTCATTGCAGTCAAAGTTGTCCAGAAGCCACTGGATGCTCTCCCGGCGCTGCTTGATTTCGCTCGGAGCATTGTCCTGTAACTGAGCCGCCGGCAGGAGGGCGCTTACGACTTCTTCGTCCTCCGATGCTGCCAAAAGCGCCTGAATGTACTCGAAAAGCTGCTCCCACTGCGCAGGGGTCATATTCGCAAGGTCGCCGTTGACGAACTGACCGATGGGCTGCAGCAGGCTGCTGGTGTCAAAGGTTCCCACGTACAGTTTGCCATGGTGAACCTGCATACGCCAGATATACTGATTCTCATGGTGTCCGAAGCCGGAGCCAATGCCGGAAATACTGCCCTCGGGGAACATTTCCGTCGCGTCGCCCACCACAAGTTCCATGTTTTCATCCTTGTCCATGCGGTAGAGGCCGACAGACTGAGCCAGATTCCGGTTCAAAAATTCCGTATCGAGGTTAAACATCAAGTCGATCAGCGAGATCTCCTCGTCGTTGTATTCGCCAATGTAAAGATAGTCATCGTATACCGTCAGGACGCCGGCACCGGCGCGGGTGCGCTCGGGGTCGATACCGAAGGTATATTTTGCGCCGTCCTTCTCCTTGTCACCGACAACCGGCCGCCAGGACCAGGAGCCGTCGGCCTGTTCCTCGCCGCAGACAAGGGCAAAGGACTGCATCGTATATGCATCCGGTTTGTTTTCCTCTGTGCCGGTGCAGATGGAGACATAGAGCTTGCCATTGAACTCCACGATCTCCCAGATGGAACCGCCGTAAATGCTGTCCGGGAAATGATACGCCGGGTAATTGAAAAGATCCGCCTGTGTAGCAATGACAGTAAATCCATTCTCCGGGTTATCCGAAATCGCGATCTGCGGCTCGATGACGCCAGTGTCCGGATTTCTCATTACGCAGCTGACGACCAGCTTGTCCTCGTAGACGCACAGGCCGCGGATACCGGTGGAAATGCCCTGATTGTAGCCTTCCACAAACTCCTGAACGGTCATACCGTAGACAAATTTACATGCATCCGTTTGGGTATCGACCTGCCAGATCTGGGGGGCAGCCCCCACATTGCCGCAGAAATAAATCTTATCCTTGTACAAGACCGCATTGCGGAAACCGCAGTTTTTATATGGCTCGGTGGTTTTGGACATCAGGATCTTGACGTCGCCGGTCTTTGCGTTGATCTTGACCAGAGCGCCGCCTGGATTTTGGCCGTCCTTCTGGATAAAAAAATCGCCGTTGAACATCACGTCCAGAAGTTCATTGATTTTTTCCGGAACCTGATAGTCCTCGTCGATTTTGTGGAACTGCTGGATCGTCTGACCCATCGCGTTGTAAAGCAGGCCGACGTATATATAGTCGCCGTAACCGATGGCCGACCAGGAGTAGGACTCTCCGCGTGCGCCGGAGTCCGGATCGCTGCCAAGGGTTTCGTACGTTCCCTCGTAGAGCACGCCGTCCTTGTAGTCTACTACGCCATCGTTGTAACGTGCATCATCCCATCGGGAGTTGGGCGATACCTTCGGATGGGAGATTTTCACCACCGTGTTGCCGTCTAAAGTTGAATATTGGTAGGGAAACCGCTCGGTCTCCTCACCCTCCGCCGCCAGAGCGGTCGTTGAAAGCACCGTCAGCATCATGCAGCATGCCAACAGCATGGATAACCATCGTTTTTTCATCATGTCAGTCCTTTCTATCACCCGCCTGCCGCCAAAAGACAAGCCGCAGAGGGCTATTTCGCCACGAATTTTCTACGGTATGGGAGGGGTTGCTGGTCGCAGGGCAAACACACTCTTCCCAGCCATATCGTTTCTCTGATTTCTAAGGTATCATTGCAGTCCCCTTTCCTGTTAAGCCTGTTAAGGATATATTACCACGGCGTTTCTGCCGAAGATGTCTATTTTTGATTGAGCCGCCGTTCTCCAGCCTTCGCTATTACTTATTTTACAAAATATATAGAGATATTTCGGATATATAAAGGGGACACAACAGAGACACTGAAATAAAAAAGTTCGGGCAGCCTCGCACAGAAAACAGGTCCATTACGGGTTATATTGCCCTTGCGATCAAGGATGCCGCTGCCCTCACCGCGATATGCCGGCAAGCGCAGAGCTGCCGCCCGGATGGAGAAGTCTTTTCTGGAAATTCTGCGCATTCTATGGTATAATGCCCGCAAGCGG
>JBJDZO010000242.1:0-2159 GCA_051868095.1 Butyricicoccus sp.
GCCATCCAGAAAGCTTTTCCCGGAACAGTTTCCAATCACTTTTCGAACAATCCATACTCATAGCCCTCCAAGATCGTTTCCGCTTCCGCACCAGTCTGTTCGGCCAGCATAGGCGGTCAGGTCATGCGGAATCGCTTCGACCCATTCCTTGTCGTTGTTGCCGCGCACCACTTTCCAGTTCCGATATGCTGCCGTATGCCATGGCTGTTCACCTCTCTAAGCACCAGTATACGCGGCGATTTTGTGGCTGTCAATGGCTGCTCTGCGGCTACCGATTTTTAAAAGATTCCGAAATCTATGCAGAAATAGCAAAACCGACGGCTTAAACCGTCGGCTTTGTTTGAAATTTGGTGGAGACGAGGGGAGTTGAACCCCTGTCCGAAAGCACATCCACAAGAACTTCTCCGGGCGCAGTTTGTCGTTTGGCATTCCCTCCACAGCACGCCGGCAAACAGGCTTACTGCTTTAGTAGAGTCATTTTACATGACGGGCGCAACTCTTAACCCGTACACGTTCACCACGAATCGACGCCCTGATCCCGAGCCGTGGTCCTCTCAGGCAGGACGGGCCAGCCTAATTAGGCAGCCTGTAAAGAATAATCGTTGTTGTTTAATTTATAAACAGTTGAGGCTTTTAAGGAAGCGTCCTCACTTCCGCCCGCTATTCCTGCTTCAACACCCCCGTCGAAGCCGGTACGTCCCCATAGGAAACAACGGTTTCTCTACTCCGAAATAAATTTATCGATTGCGGCTCTTCATTGCGCGGTCCATCTCGCGCTTGGCGTCACGCTGCGCCATGCTGTCGCGCTTGTCGTGCAGCTTTTTGCCCTTACACAGACCAAGCTCCACTTTGACATGCGGCCCACGGAAATACACGCTCAGTGGAATGACCGAATAGCCATCCTGTTTGGTTTTGCCGAACAGACGCATAATTTCCTTTTTGTGCAGCAGCAGCTTGCGCACGCGCAGCGGGTCTTTGTTGAAGATATTTCCCTTTTCATATGGGCTGATATGCATGCCGCGCACGAAAATTTCGCCGTCCTTGAACGTGCAATAGGAATCCTTCAGGTTGACCTGTCCCAGACGGATGGATTTGACCTCTGTGCCCGCCAGTTCGATGCCCGCCTCAAGCTTTTCCTCGACAAAGTAGTCGTGCCAGGCTTTCTTATTTGCAGTGACTTGTTTGGTTCCAGCTTTGTTTGCCATGACCGACTCCTTTCTCAGTGTGCAGTACTATGGTAACACGTCTTAAAATAATTGTAAAGAGTCATTTGTGTTACGTTTTCCGACACAATCCGGATGGTCAGCCAAAAATCAGCTGCATCACGCCATACAGCACCGGCTGGTGCAGCAGATATACCGCCATGCTGTGGCGGCCAAGGGCGGACAGCGGCGGGATGGAGAACGACCGCACTGATTCCGGCAGGCAGTCCAACCCACGGCCAAGAAAATGCCCAGCAAGAAACAGGAACATATACGGAAAAATCGGGAAATAATCAGCGGATACGAAATCGGGCGACAGCAGCCCGACCACCGACAGCCAATACGACAAATACCACGACTGCGGCAGCGGAATGGCGAACGGCTGAAACAGCAGATATCGCCGCGGCACGCGGTAGGTCGCCGCAAACAGCAGCAGGCTCACAATCAACCCGGTTTTGGTCGGGATTTTGCGCAGAAGCGGCCGAGCGACCGTAAAAAACAGCAGACACCCTGTCATGCAGTGCAGAATGCCGAACACGATTCGTTCACTCGGCATGAAAAAACAGGTAACAAACGAAACCAGCAGCGCCGCCGCTCCCACGCGCAGTGCACGCCGGAAAGGTCGGCGGGTCAGATGGGTGCAGATGCCCGCGAGCAGCAGGAACATGCCGCAGATGGAAAGCTGCCAGAGCTGCGCGCCGATCGACCGATACCACGGCAGCGGAACGCCGAATATGTAATGGAGATTGTAGCAGAGATGGTACAGGATCATCGAAAGCAGCGTCAGGCCGCGCAGGGTGTCCAGCACCGCATAGCGGCCGGGAAGAACGGTTTGCGGCCGCTGTTCGGGTGAAGAAACAGGCAATGGAAGTCCCCCTTTTGGATTGCAGAGCGGTTAAGAACATTATACCATAGCGGCAGTCGAAATTTAAGCTTGGTCGCCGTATAAAGTGCCGC
>JBJDZO010000243.1:0-2673 GCA_051868095.1 Butyricicoccus sp.
GTCGAGCAGACGGCAGATTTCGCCGAAAGTTTCGACGTCCATTTTGTTTTTGCGGGTTTCATACATGCCGTAGGTCGCACGTTTTAGCCCCAAAGCATAGCTGATATCTGCTTGGCGCATATTTTTCCTAGTTCGTGCTATTTTTAGGCGATCAATATAATCCATGAATGATCCTCTTTTTTCTTGACAGGCCATGAATTGTGGCTTATAATATAGACAAGCCATGATATATGGCTTGGGGGGACGCTATGACTGACTTGGCAGGAAAACTTTATACGCTCTGCTGCGGACAGGAACTGCCCATGCCGCTTTCGTTCACCCAGCTTCCGCAGTTTCAGGAGCTGTTCCAGAGCATGCCGCCTGAAGAAAAGCGGCGGTTTTTCCGCGCTATGGATGATTACGAGAACAGCTTTGCCGTGTACAGCGCGGCCTGTTTTGATCAGGGCATTCGGTTTGCGTTTTCGCTTATGCACCGGCTGTATCCGCCGGAAGATTTCTTCGAATAGATATATCCATTATACCAAAAATCATGCGGCGCGGCAATTGCAAACGCCGCTTTTTCTTGTGCGTTTGCCGTTCTGATGCTGCGGGGTTCACGTACTGCCACGCGAGGCGCACGCCGGGGCATCGAACCCCGGCGCACGCAGGCTCCCGGCCGACCGAGGACGGTCGGCCTAACCACACGCCCTGAAAAACAATCCCCCGGATTGTTTTTCACCCGGCTCGGCACACCAAGCCGGGCCGGGCTTTCGAGCCTCGCCATCCGCGGAATGAAAAAAAGACACTCATATGAGTGTCTTTTTGAATGGAGCGGATGACGAGGCTCGAACTCGCTACCTCCACCTTGGCAAGGTGGCGCTCTACCAGATGAGCTACATCCGCGTGTTTTGTTTTTGTTCTTTGCTTTCCGCTCGGAACGATATTTATTATACGGCCTGTCTGCCCAAAAGTCAAGCATAAAATTCAAAAAAATCGAGAAATTTTTTCTTGCAACAAAACAGCCCATCAAACCGCGTCTGACAGGCTGTTTTACGCATTTTCTGCAATCAATATCCGAGCGCTTCACCGACCAGCACAATTTCGTACCGCTGGAACGACAGCGGCGGCGCCAAATGAATTACAAGCGAACTGCAAATACGCTCGGGGCTGCGGCAGTCGTGACATTTGCCGGTCACGGCGCAGGGCGTTTTGCGGTTCAGCCGCTGGGCGTTGCGCGGCGCGGCGACATTCCGGGTGCGGGCAACCGCGGCTTCGAGCGTGGGCGCGAGCTTGTTCACGCCGCAGACCAGAAAACATTCCTTCGCGCCATAGAGCGATGCCGCGACGCGGTTGGATGCGCCATCCAGATTGACCGCCTCACCGGTCGCGCTCAGGCCGTTGGCCGAGGTGAGGAAAACCTCCGCGTCCACACACGGTTTTTCGCCCTTCCAGTGCCAGTGTACGTCAGCGGTCTGGGAGAGTGCATCGAATGCGCCCAGTTCCTCAAGCGTGATCGAACCGCCGAAGCCGACGCGCTTGCCTGCGCACTGTTCCGCGAGATATGCGACCGCCTGTTCCCTGGTTTCAAAATACGAGAACGCGAAGCCGTGTCCGGTAAATGCCTTTTTGAGCGCGTCCACATCCACGCCAAGCACCTGCGTCATCAGCTCATACGGCGTATCGGCCAGCACGCCCGCGCCTGACTCAATCAGCACCTCACGGCTGCGGAAGCCCCACGTCACACCGATGGAGTCCACGCCCGCATTTTTTGCCGTGTTCATATCCACCGCGCTGTCACCGATATAAATGGTTTGCTCCGGCTTCACTCCAAGCACATCCATCGCTTCCCGGCACGAGGTCGGGTCCGGCTTGCGCGGCACGCCCGGCCGCTCTCCAAAGGTCAGATCGACCAGCCCGGGAAAGAAATGCGCGATGAGCGCTTTAGAGGCCGGGTCGTACTTATTGGACAGCACCGCGATGCGCAGACCCGCCTCCTTGAATGCGCGCAGCACATCCGCCACGCCGTCATACGGCACGGTGCGGTTCATCATATGATCGTTATAATACGCGCGAAATTCACTCAAACAGGCGTCAATTTCCGCGTCCGGCGTATCTTCGGGCATGGACAGACGAATCAGATTGCGAATGCCGTTGCCGACGCGCTGCCGCACCTGTTCGGTGGTGGCGGGCGCCAGTCCGCGCGGCACGATGGCAGCATTTACCGCATCGGCCAGATCGCCGAGGGTGTTTAAAAGCGTGCCGTCAAGGTCAAAAATTGCAGCAGTATACTTCATAGAAAAACCTTCTTTCAGGTAGGAGTTAGGAAGTAGGAGGTAGGAGTTATGGTATCGCGCAGCGCGCGATGATTTTTATCCGGCCGCAGGCCGGGTTCCGCAACTCCTCACTCCTCACTCCTATCTCCTCACTTTTTCCGGTATGGTTTGTATCTCTTGTACGTTTCGGTAATCTCGCGCAGCATGCGGGCGACCTCCGGATTGATGCCCTCCTTGCGCACGCGCCATGCCCAGTTGCCGCCAAGTGTCGAGGGGATGTTCATGCGTGCGTCCGCGCCGAGCGACAGCACATCCTGCATAGTAGTCATGGTGATATTGGCCGCCGAAGCCCAGACGCTTTTGATTGCGCTCCAGCCCATGGCTTCGCTGTGCGAGGTGCGCAGATAGCGGTAAGCAAACT
>JBJDZO010000243.1:2773-9541 GCA_051868095.1 Butyricicoccus sp.
GCGCTCCAGCCCATGGCTTCGCTGTGCGAGGTGCGCAGATAGCGGTAAGCAAACTGCTTTTCGTCCTCATTGCAGATGTCCATGATCTGTTCGCAGACGCTCTGACTGTCGTGGGTGGAGGTGTAGACAATCATGTTTGGCTTGTAGTTGTGGGGCAGGTGCTCGTTGTCGTTCCAGACATCAAAGCCGAAAATCAGTACCTTCATGCCCGGGAAGCCGCTTTCATCCAGCAGGGCGCGCACCTTATCGGTGATGACACCGAGATCCTCTGCGATGATGGGCAGCTTGCCGAGCGCGGCTTCAAGCGCATGGAACAGCTTCATGCCCGGTCCTTTGATCCAGCGGCCCTTGATGGCGTTTTCCGCCTTGCCCGAGACCTCCCAGTAGGATTCCAGCCCGCGGAAATGGTCGATGCGGATGACGTCAAACAATGCCATGTTGGTTTTGATGCGCCAGATCCACCACTGGAAGCCGTCCGCCTCGTGCACCGGCCAATCGTAAACCGGATTGCCCCAAAGCTGGCCGGTGGCCGAGTAGTAATCGGGCGGCACACCCGCGACCTTCTTGGGTTTGAAGTCCGGGCCGACCTTGAACAGCTCGGGATGCTGCCAGACATCCGCCGAGTCGGGGGAAACATAAATCGGGATATCGCCGATAATCTGGACGCCGTGTTCGTTTGCGTAAGCGCGCAGGGCGTTCCACTGCTGGAAGAACAGGTACTGGAGGAATACGCGGAAGTCGATTTCCTCCTTGAGTTCGGCGCGGACGGCTTTGAGCGCTGCCGGTTCACGGCCGCGGATGGCCTTATCCGGCCAGTCCCACAGGGCCAGACCTTCGAATTTTTCCTCCTTGAGTGCCATGAACAGCGTATAATCCTCGATCCAGCTGCGGTTTTTGCGGCGGAAGGAGGCGATTTTTTTGGTCAGTTCTTCGTCCTCGCAGGCGCGTGCGAACGCCTTGCGGAGAAGCGGCGGACGGGTTTCGGCCAGCGCAACGTAGTCCACCTTGTCCGGGGTGCAGTCGAATTCGGCTTCCTCGATTTCGGCTTCGGTCAGCAGGCCGTCCTCCGCGAGGGTATCGAGATCGATCATAAAATAATTGCCCGCGGCGGCCGAGAAGCACTGGTAAGGCGAATCGCCGAAGCCGGTATGGCCGAGCGGGAGCACCTGCCAATAGCGCTGACCGGCGGCTTCGAGAAAATCGACGAAATCATAGGCGGCTTTGCCGAGCGAGCCGACACCATGGGGCGAGGGCAGGGATGTGATGTGCATGAGCACACCGCTGGTACGTTCAAACATAGGGGATAACCTCCAGAAGGCCGGAAATGGCCGGAAATAATCAAGTGCACCATTATTATATAAGGTCTGTCTGCATTTGTCAATTTTGCATGGAAAAATGAGAGAGAAAATGTGCTATTTGTCCGTTTTACACGAAACAGAAAATGGGATTTTCGCGCAGAGGAAAACCGATATGGGAAAATCCGCGCGCCCCTCTTGCACGCATCCCGGCGGTAACGTATAATGAATGCAGTCTGAAAAACGCCCGAAAGAGAGGGACGCATCTATGAGAATGCGCAAAAAGAAGAACCTGGATACCCGTTTGGCCGCATGTGCGGCAGTCATGGCGGACGACCCGACCGCGCACCGCGGCGCATGGCGTGCGCTGTTCGGCAATGAGAACCCGGTGCATTTGGAAATCGGCTGCGGCAAGGGCCGCTTCATCATCGAAATGGCGAAGCGTTACCCGGAGATCAATTTTGTGGCCATCGAACGCGAGGAGGGGGCGCTCATCATGGCGACCGAGCGCGCGATGCAGGAAGCGCTGCCCAATCTGCGCTTTCTGAGCTTTGACGCGGCCGCGCTGGGGGAAATCTTCGCGCCTGGCGAGGTGGACCGTATCTATCTGAACTTTTCCGATCCGTGGCCGCCCAATCGTCAGCGCCGCCGCCGTCTGACCCACGCCGATTATCTGGATGTGTACGACAGCATCCTGAAAGAAGACGGCGATGTGTGCTTCAAGACCGATAACCAGCGTTTGTTTGAGTGGTCGATTTCGTCGATTTGTGAATATGGCTGGCTGGTGCAGAACATTTCGCTCGACCTGCATCAATCCGAGCTGGCGGCGGACAACATCATGACCGAATACGAGGAAAAGTTCTCGCAGCAGGGCTTCCGCATTTATCGGCTGGAGGCGCGCCGCCGTCTGCCGCAGTTCATGGACCGCCGCCGCCCGGCGCACCGTCCGTGAACCCGTTTCCCTATTCCACGGACAACAAGCGGTATCATACCTATTCCTATGAACTGAAGAGGAAATATGGCGGCCGGGTGGCGCGTGTGCCGCTCGACGCGGGCTTTACCTGTCCGAACCGCGATGGAGCCAAAAGTGTGGGCGGATGTGCGTTCTGTTCGGCGCGGGGCAGCGGCGATCAGGTCGCGGCGGGAGGACTTGCCGCGCAGTATGAAGCCGGGATTCGCAAGCTCGGCAAATGGCCGGATGCGCGGTATATCCCGTATTTGCAGGCGTTTTCGAATACCTATGCGCCCGTGGAGCGACTCAAAGCGGTTTATGAGGAAGCGATCAGCCTGCCGGGGGCAGTTGGACTGGCCATCGCTACCCGCGCCGACTGCATCGATGCCGAACGCGCCGATTTGTTGGCGGAGTATGCCGCGAAAACCGATCTGACCGTGGAACTGGGGCTGCAAACCATCCATGACCGCACGAACGCGGCGCTGAACCGCGGCGAGGGCTTTGCGGAGTTTGAGCGGGCGGTCCACTTGCTGCGTGCGCGGGGAATTTCGGTCTGGGCGCACTTGATCGATGGTCTGCCCGGCGAAACGCGGGATATGATGGTGCAGTCGGTGCGCGTGCTCGGGCAGATGGACGTGCAGGGCGTGAAAATCCACCTGATGCATTATCTGCGCGGCACGGTGCTCGAACATCTGCATCATCTGGCGATGACGCGGGAAGACTATGTGGCGATCGTATGCGATCAGCTGGAGGTGCTGCCTGCCGAAATGGTCATTGGCCGTTTGACTGGCGATGGCCCAGCGGAGCTTTTGCTGGCGCCGCTCTGGAGCCGCCGCAAGCGCGAGGTGCTGAATGCGATTGATCAGGAGCTTGCGCGGCGGGACAGCTGGCAGGGAAAGTATTTTTCCGCACGTCCGCGGATTTTTACGGATTCTTGACGGAATTCGGCACATTTGCCGGTTGACTTGGGCCGCGGGGACTGCTAAAATAGAAAAAACCTCATAGGGGAGTAGTCGGCGGGGCAGCCCGCAGCTGTGAACGACAGCGGAAACGCATAAAACCGGCCTTTTGGCCCGGCACAGCTTGAAATGACAAGACCTATGTTCTGTACTTAGGGAGCGCAGGACATAGGTCTTTTTGATGGAAAAAAGGAGTGAAAAAATAATGTGGATCTTTGCGATATACATTCTGCTCGCACTGTGCGTGATTTTCTTTTCCGCACGGCTCGGGTATTATGTCGATCTGCTCGACCAGAAAACCACGCTCGCATCTGCCTTCATCGGCGGAGTGATGCTGGCGGCGGTGACCTCGCTGCCCGAGCTGTTCACCTCACTGACCTCGGTGCTTGCGGTTGGCAAGCCTGCGCTCGTGGTGGGCAACATTCTCGGCAGTGATCTGTTCAATGCGTTTGTGCTGGGCGGCGTGTTCCTGTTGTGGTTCAAGGGTTTGCGGCAGGCCAAAATCACCCGCAGCCATGTCACAACCGCGCTGTGTGCGCTGGCGGTGTATGCGATTCTGGGCGCGACCTGTTTGGCCGGGCGCAGCCTGCTGCTGATCGGCGTGAGCGCGATTTCGGTGGTGATTGCGGTGCTGTACGCGGTCAGCATCAAGATGATGTCGGACGATGAGGACACGGGAGACAATGCCGACGTCAGCCCGCTGTCGCTCCGGCAGGTTGTGACGCGGTTCCTTTGCTACGCAGTGCTGCTCGTGACCGCGTCCATCCTGATTACCTATGCGTCCGACTATATCGGGGAAACGCTCGGCCTTGGCGCGACGCTGGCGGGCGCGCTGCTGCTCGGCATCGTGACCTCGCTGCCCGAGATGATTTCATGCTTTGTGCTGGCGCGCATCGGCAACTTCAATACCATGGTGGGCAACATTGTCGGCTCGAATATGTTCAACTTCATTATTCTGTGCGTCGCGGATGTGGCGTATTGGAACCGCGATCTGTACGTGTACGATGGGCAGGGCCGTCTGCTGCTGCTGACCGGCATCATCTCGGCGGCAGCGGTGCTGGCGCTGGCTGTGCTGCTCACGCGCACCAACCCGGACGGGGGCAAACGCCGTCCGGCGATCCCGGTGGCGCTGCTTGCGGCCGTCCCGGTCGTTTGTTATGTCGCGTTTGTGACGCTGAGTGCGTAAAAAATGCCGGAGTGGAGACTCCGGCATTTTTTTATGCTTATGAAAAGGCTTCGGTCAGGGCGGCGAACAGTTTCTTGAAAATATTCACAATGCGGCCCCACACGCCGATATCTTCTTCCTTGGCAGCTTGCGCCTGAAGTTCGGCAGCTTCGTCCACCGAGATTTCGCTCGTGCGCAGGATGAACTGCAAACTAGCCGGCGAAGGGTTGCGGTCGGAGGTGAATGAGCGCAGTGCAAGCGAATTGTCGATGTTCAGCACATTGCTGTCCGCATCGATGCTGTCCACCTCGTCTGAGATGGTGTTGTGGATGGAATCGGTCGCACTTTGCAGGCTGTTCGTGGTGCCGCCGCTGTTGGCCGCGCGCTGCATGACATCAATCAGGCCGTCAAGCGACTGCTGAAGGCTGGCGTCCGACAGACCGCGCAGCGACCGCAAAGTGTCGCGTGTGTCGGTGAGCAGCGTATTGGCGGCTTTCAGGGTTTCAGTCAGCGTGGTGGATGCTGTTTTGACCTTCGGGATAAGTGCATTTACATCGGTATTGGCCGTGGTCAGTTCGGTTTGCAGGGCTTCGGTCTGCTCAAGCAGGGTATTTACCTTGTCGAGCGTCTGCCCAGCGAGATTTGCTGCCTGAATGCCGATGGCGGCGGCGTCCTGTCCGGTGCCGCGGTAATCCTCCAGCACTTCGTTCAGCCGGCCCAGCTGATGGGCCGCCGATTCACCGGCATCGAGCAGGTCGTTCATGCCCTCGAGCAGATCGCGCAGATTGTCCATGGTATCTTCGCAGGCGTTGCCGATGGTGCGCAATTGGCTGAGCAGGCTGCTGAGCGAATCTTCCAGCTGGTTGGTAGGAAGGTCGAGATCTTTGAGCACGCCGAGCAGATCCTGCAAAACGGTTTCCACGCGGTACACGATATCCAGCGCATGGGTCAGCTCCTTGAGGCTGTCGTTCAGGTTGTCGATGCAGTTCTGAAGATCCTTCAATGCGCCTTCGATGTCGCTGATATACAGCCAGTCGGAGTCGGTGATTTCCTCAATGTCGTCAAGCATGTCGGACAGATTGGAAAGGTTGTTTTTGAGGTCTTTCAGCACCTTTTGGTAGTCCGCAATGTCCGCTTTGGAGTCGGTCAGCGTGGTGAGCATGCCGTCCAGACTGGTATGGATGCTGTTCAGATTGGTCTGAAGGGTGTCCAGCTCAGGGATGAGCGCTTCGGAGTCGCCCGCGAGAGCTTCCAGAATGTCCAGTGCCTGATCGATGTCCGGGTCAAGGGTGCCGCGTGCATCGATGAGCTGGCGGCGGACGTCATTGATGCCCGCAATGCCGTCGGCCATGGACTGGATGCCGCTCTGCATGCCGTCCATGGTGTCGAGCATATCCGAGAGACCGGCATACAGGTCATCGTGCGCGGTTTCCAGCTTATTGCGCACGTTGCGCAGGTCGGAAATCGTGTCGAGCTGCGACATGGTCGCCGGGGCCATGAGCATATAAAGCCCCATGGATTCAAAGCTGTCCGAGCCAATGCGGACGGTATAAGTGTCCTCCTCGCCGGGCAGACCGATGAACACGGCGAATTTGTACGAGCCGACCGACTGAATCTGTGCGCCCGGGGCTTCGAGCGATTTGGTTTTGTCCATATCGATGCCCGTGCCGACAATGAGAATCATGTTGTTGCGGTAGTATTCGTCGGCGTTCGGGTTCGGGATGGCGTGGAGACGGATTTCCACCAGCCCGCGGACTCCGGCGAGATTTTCGGCCGAAACCGGCACGCCGTCGAGCTTGTAGGACACGTCGAACGTCCACGGCATTTGCAGCGATTCCGGGTTGTTCGGGATGCATTCGTAATAGAAGCGCGAGCCGGTGACATCGTTTAACTGGAAATCCACACCGTCGGTGCGAAGCTGCGGCTCGTCAAAGGAGGTCATGTTGTAGACAGCGGAATAGCTGCCGTAATCGGACAGGCTGGACGCGCCGTTGAGGGATACGCCTTTGACCACGCGCATATCGGTCACGCTGCCATATTCGTCCAGATTGACGTATACAGCTTCATCGGTTGCGGGCTGGGGCGCGGCGGCCTGCGCCTGCGGCATGAGCAGGAGCACGGCAAGTGCGGCAGCCGACCGGCGGAGCCATTTATTTCGTTTCATCGTTTTGTTCCTCCTTTTCCTGCTGTTCGCTTTTTGGCTTGCCGAGCTGCTGGACGCGCGCAAGGAAGGCTTTGCGCCGTGCCTGTCGGTTGGCGCGCAGTTGCTCGTGCAGGGTCTGCCGCTGCTTCTGCAATTCATTGAGCACCGGGAAGCGTAGTCGCTTGGAGGGGATGCGCATGCTGCGTGCGCGTTTTCGAACCGCGTAATCGGGCCTCACAATGAATCGGTCGAAA
>JBJDZO010000244.1:0-2148 GCA_051868095.1 Butyricicoccus sp.
AAATCAATTATTGAAAGAGGTGATGGATGTGTCCGATTATGATACGATTAATACCTTCCTAGTGGACATCTGGGGACGGATCAACAAAATTGAAGAGCGTTCCCTGACAGCCGGCCTTGGGTCGGATATTTCCATCACAGAAATACACATTATTGAAAAAATTGGCGACAATCAACCCCGGCGGATGAGCGAAGTCGCAAAAGCACTCGGCGTAACGTTGGCGACGCTTACCGTGGCCTGCGATAAACTGGAAAACAAGGGCCTGATCACTCGCGTCCGGGACGCCCGGGACAAGCGCGTGGTTAACGTCAGCCTGACAGCACGCGGGCAGGCAGTATACGAATACCATAAGCAGTTTCACCGGCGTATGATTGAAGCTGCGCTGAGCGATCTGACGCCGCAGGAGACCTCGATTCTGGCAGAGAGCCTGCTGAAACTGCAAAAATTTTTCCTCTCCGAGGAGTAAAACGACCAAGCGCGTCCGGCGCGCAGGCCCGAACGGGCATAAAGGAGTAGCTTATGTCAAATATTGTTGTCATTACCGATTCCAGTTGTGATTATTCGCCTGAACAGGCGGCAGCAGCCGGATTTTCCATGGTACCGCTGACCGTTTCGTTTGGAGAAGAACAGTTTCTGGAAGGCCTCGAGCTGACCCCCTCCCAGTTCTACCGGCGTCTTGCCAAAATGGACGGTCTGCCGAAAACCTCGCAGCCCAGTCCGGAGATGTTCATGAGTGTGTTCCGCAAGTACAGCGATGCCGAACACATTGTCTGCATTACGATTTCAAGCGGCCTGTCGGGCACGGTCCGTTCGGCCAGCCTTGCCGCGTCGCTGCTCGAGGAGCAGGGCTTTGGCCCCAAAATCCATGTGATGGATTCGTTCAATGGATGTGCAGCTACCGGCCTGATTGCGGAAATTGCCGCAAAAATGGCGCAGGAAGGCGCGGAAATCGATGAAATCCTGAACCGTGTGCAGCAAATGCAGCGCACGGTCGGCATTTATTTTGTGCCGGATACGCTGGAATACCTCCGCCGCGGCGGACGCATCGGAAACGTCCGGGCAGCGGTGGGCAGCCTGCTCGGCATCAAGCCGCTTCTGACCGTCATCGAAGGGGTGCCGATTGACATCGCAAAATGCCGCGGTATGGCGCAGATCAAAGGAAAGCTTGTGCAGAAATTTCTGGAGACCGCGAAAAATTTGCAGGATGTGATTGTTGTGCATACCGACGCGCCTGCACGTGCGGCTGAGCTGGCGCAGGAGCTGAAAAGCGCGGTCAAGGGCATCCGAATCCATACCCACGCAGTCGGTTCGGTCATCGGCACCTACATCGGCGCGGGGGCGGTTGGACTCGCATTCGAGGAAAAGGCGCCGCGCTGGTAAGATGGAAAGTTTAATTTACAGTCTTAACGCGACGCTTCCAATTTTTGCGGTCATTTTCTTCAGTTATCTGCTCAAGCGGCGCGGCTTTTTCCCGGACGGCTTCACAGCCGGGGCGGACAAGATTATTTTCAAGGTGTTCCTGCCCGTATTGCTGTTCAAGGACATCGCGGCCGGCCGCATTACCGAAACCTTTGACCTTCGGTTTTTCCTGTTCTGCGCGATTTCTACAACCGTGTACTTTTTTGCGATCTGGGCGGGCGCAGAGCTGCTCCTGCGCGATAGAACCATGATCGGTGCATTCACACAGGGGGCATTCCGCGGATCGCTCGCTGTGCTCGGTGTGGCATTTATTCAGAACATTTACGGCGACGCGGGTCTTGCGCCGCTGATGATCGTGGCCACCGTACCGCTCTACAACATCTATGCGGTGCTGGTGCTGACCGTGCGGTCGAATAAGCCGCATTCGGGGGCGGGTATGCTGCGTGCAACCCTGAAAGGCATTGCCACCAACCCGATTATTCTTGGTATCCTGTGCGGTCTGCCGTTTTCGCTGCTTCAGATTGAATTCCCGGCGATGGTTGGAAAAACCATCGATTTGCTGGCTGCACCGGCTACACCGCTCGCGCTGGTCTCGATCGGTGCGGGTTTTGAAGGAGCAAAGGCCATCAAAAAAATCAAGCCAACCCTTGCGGCGAGCCTGATTAAGCTGGTTGTGCTGCCCGCGATTTTCCTGCCGCTTGCATGCTGGATGGGCTTCCGCGATCAGGC
>JBJDZO010000245.1:0-1700 GCA_051868095.1 Butyricicoccus sp.
CCGGTGGGTTCGTAGCTGCTTTCAAACTCCACGCGCACCTTGCCGATATCGAGGCGGGAGGGAATCTTGTACTGCATGAACGAATTGGAATAGTTTACGCCCTTGTCATCGTATACGACATCTTCATACAGCGCCATACCGATGCCCTGCACCAGACCGCCCTCGGTCTGCACGCGGGCGAGGTTGGGGTTGATCGGTGTGCCGCAGTCCACGCAGGCGCAGTAATCGACCACGTCAACCTTGCCGGTTTCGGGGTCGAGCTCGATCTCGGCCGCACCGACCATATACGGCGGGGGCGAAACCGGAGAGGAATGGCTGACCGTCGCGGCCAGCTCCAGATTGCTGCCGCACTGCCCCTTATAGGCGACATCCTTGCGGGTAACCGATTTCCCCGGGTCGCTGACACAGTAAACCGTTTCGCCGTCAAAATCGGCGTCCTCCGGGGAGATCCCCAGCATAGCTGCGCCGGTGGCGATGATTTTTTCGCGCAGTTCGGCGCACGCCTTGATGCATGCCATACCGGTGACATAGGTGGTCGCAGAGGCGTAAGAACCGGAGTCATACGGCGAAACATCGGTATCCGAAGCATACACCGCGATATCGCCCATGTCGCAGTCCAGACAATCGGCGGCCATCTGGGCAAGAATGGTATCGCAGCCGGTGCCCATATCGGTGCAGCCGATGAGCATGTTGTAATCGCCATCGTCCGCCATGCGGATGGTGACCGAGCCGACGTCCACGTTGGAAATGCCCGAGCCCTGCATGGCCATCGCCATGCCGACCGCGCGGATTTTGCCATTCGGCAGGGTGACCGGCTCGCGCTTGGCGTCCCAGTCGATCATCTGCTTGACGCGGGCCAGACAGCGGTCAAGCGCGCATGCGTTAGCGGTTTCGCCGTAGTAGGCGGGCATCGCGTCGCCTTCGCGGACGAGGTTTTTCTGACGGAGTGCGGCCGGGTCCATGCCGAGCAGGTCGGCCAGCTCGCTCACGGTCGATTCCACAGCGAAAATGCCCTGTGTCGCGCCGTAGCCGCGGTACGCGCCCGCCGACATGGTGTTGGTGTAGACGACATCCCAGCGGAAGCGGAAGGCCTCCTGCGTGTGGCTGTACATCGGAATCGGCTTGTGGCCGGACAGGCCGACCGTTGTGGGGCCGTGTTCGCCATATGCGCCGGTGTTGGACAGCGTGTACAGGTCAATGCCGCGGATGGTGCCGTCCTTCATCGCGCCCAGACGCACGGTCAGCTCCATGCCATGGCGCGGGGAGGAAGCAATCTGCGATTCGTAGCGGGTGTAGATCATCTTGGCGGGTTTGCCGGTTTTGAGGGTGACAATAGCCGGGTAAACCTCGGTGACAACCGTTTGTTTTGCGCCGAAGCCGCCGCCGAGACGCGGCTTGATGACACGGATGCGGGATTTGGGAATATCGAGCGCGTGCGACAGAATACGGCGCACGTGGAACGGAATCTGGGTGGCGGAAATGACATTCAGGCGGCCATACGCATCCAAATGGGTATAGGTGCGGAAGGTTTCCATCATGGCCTGCTGGTTGGGCTTGGTGCGGTAGGTGCGCTCGAGCACCACGTCGCAGCTCGCGAGCACCGCATCGATATCGCCGTGTGCGTCCTCGCCCGAAGCGCACAGGTTGCGCTGGTTGTCCGCGCCGACCGGGCAGAGCGATTTCCAGCTTTCCTCGGGGTG
>JBJDZO010000245.1:1800-9486 GCA_051868095.1 Butyricicoccus sp.
GTCAGCCCTCCTTTTTGGCCGCGAGATAGGCGCGAATGGCGCGCAGCTGGCTGACGTAGCCGGTGCAGCGGCACAGATTGCCCGAAAGATAGGCGCGGATGGCGTCCTCGTCGGGGTTGGTCAGTTCGCGGGTCATGGCGATGATGTTCATAATCAGGCCGGGCGAGCAGAAGCCGCATTGCTCGGCGCCCTGATCGGCGAGATAGCCGCCGATTTCGGCCGCTTGGTCCTGTACGCCTTCGAGCGTGACGATGTCGTGACCGTCGGCGCGCACGGCAAGCATGGTGCACGAAAGCACCGGTTTGCCGTCCATCAGAACCGTGCACAGACCGCAGTTCGAGGTTTCACAGCCGCGCTTGACCGAAAAACAGCCCTTGCTGCGCACGTATTCGAGCAGCGGCTGGTCGGGTGCAACCGCGTCTTCGATTTTCTTACCGTTCAGGGTGAACGAAATGAGTACCTTAGCCATGGGGTCACACCTCCTCTGCGAGCGCCGTGAGGGCGCGCCGGGTCAGCACGCGGGTCAGATGGCGGCGGAATTCCGCGCTGCCGCGCATATTGGACGAAAAACTGAGCTGCTCTGCGGCGTAGTCCGCGAAAGCCTGTGCGCTTCCGGCGGTGATGCCGTCCGACAGAATGCCGTCCGGGTCGGTGACGAGCGCGGCCCGCTGCGGGCGTGCACCGATGGCAGCGCGAAAGCCGTTGTCACGGAACCCAGCGGGGAATTTGCAGACGGCGCACGCAAGCACCGGGAAATCGGTCGCGGTGGCGCGATGGGTGAGGTAAATGGCCTTCTGGCCGCGCTTGGGCAAGCGGACGGCGGTGAGCACATCGCGGACGGTGTAGTCCATCTGGACAAATTCACGCAGCGGCACAACGCCCGCGTGATGCAGGCAGACCTCGGCATCGAGCGCGAGGAACAGGGTCAGCGGATCGGAAAAACCGAAGCGTCCCCAGATCGAGCCGCCGATGGTGGCGCAGTTGCGGAACTGCACGCCGACGATATGGCGCACGCATTCGGCGATGCAGTCCCCGAAATAGGCGGCGAGCGGTGCGCTGGTTTCGATCTGGCGCAGGGTCACCATGCAGCCAAGTTCGAAGTAGTCATCGGTTTCCTCGATGCGGTCAAGGCCGAGACCGCTGAGGTCAATGGCGGTTTTGATGTTCCGGCGGCTCATTTTGAGCCAGCCGCAGCCGCCGAGGATGGTTGAAGTTTTTTTCTGGGCCAGTTCATAGGCCTCGCTGAGGCTTTGCACCTTGACGTACTGGTCAATTGTGAACATTCCCGTTCTCCTTTACTCTGGTTGTGGTCCGGAATCCGGACAGAAAGGCGCCTGAAAGGGCGCGGTCGGACGAAAAATACGCATATATAGATATTATACCATTGCATCAGTCAAAATACAATTTCCGCGTTGGTTTTTTGACCAAAAAAAGAAGATCCCCCGGCTCGCAGAAACCGGGGGACCCTGGACAGCGTCCGAGGTATAGAGACGCTGCCTGTGAAAAAGAAGGGGAGAGAATTGAGGATGAATGTTACTCCATCCCGAGGATGAACGCATAGTTAGAGGTTGCCGAGCCGCCCATATTGAGCATCAGGCCGTTCTTGACCGCCTTCGGCACCTGGCACTCGCCGGCGGTGCCGGTGAGCTGTTTATAGAGATCGAGGAACATGCGCACGCCGGTCGCCGACTGCGGATGGCCGCCGCCGATCAGGCCGCCGGTCGGGTTGACCGGCTTTGCGCCGTCAAATTCAATCACGCCGTCTTCGATGAGGCGGTATTCCTCGCCGGGCTTGCACAGACCCACGCAGGACAGCCCAATCAGCTCGCCCGCGGTGTAGTAGTCGTACAGCTCGAATACATCCATGTCGTCCGCGGTCAGACCGGCAGCCTTGTAGGCTTCTTCCACGGTCTTGCGGGTCCACGGCAGCAGATAATCGCTTACGCGGGCTTCGGTGAGCTTGGTTTTCAGCTCCATCGGGGCAACGCGGAAGCCGCGACCCTTGACGATCGGCAGAGCGCGATCCGGGCAGTGCTTCTGCTTGAATTCCTCGCTGGCGAGGATGACAACCGCCGCGCCGTCGGTCATCGGGCTGGCGTCGGACAGAGCCAGCTTGCCGGCAACCAGCGGATTGGTCGCGCAGCCGCGCATGTTGGCCTGCTTTTCGCTCATGAACAGCTTACGGGTCTGCGCGTTCGGGTTGCGCTTGCCGTTTTCGTAAGCGGCTTCGGTCAGGTGTGCCAGCGCCTTCATGACGCGGTCCTGCGGCACGCCGTATTTTTCCAGATATGCATCGGTCATTTTGCCGTACAGATTGGGCAGACCGTCGGTGGACTTGGATTCCTTTTCTACATAGGTGCCGCGCGCGGTGTAAGATGCGCTGGTAGCAGAGTCAACCGTGTTCAGCAGCGCCCAGCCGACTACGATGGCAACGTCGGCTTCGCCGGCCTTGATCTTGGTAACGGCGGCATCGAGTGCTGCGGCGCCGGCCGCGCAGGCTGCTTCCACGCGCACGCTCGGTACGCCGAAGAACGCCGGATCGACCTCGGTCAGCAGTGCGCCGACATGGCTCTGGTCGTTGTACAGCTCGGAAAGAAAGCTGCCGACAAAGCAGGATACCCGGTTTTCTTCGTTGAGGGAAATAATATCGTCATAGGTGAGGTCGGCGTTGGCACAGCCATCGCTCATGACTTCGCGCAGCATTGCGACAACGTTCTTACCTTCACGGCTCCAGTTGCGCTCGAAGTCGGTCTGAGCGCCGCCCATTACATATACTTTATTCATAGCATTGCTCCTCCCTTTCTTACTGCTTGCCCTTGAAGTAGCTGCGGTAGTCGTAGTGCGACCCGTTCGGCAGATCCTTCAGCGTGTCTCTCAGCTTGATGCGTGCGAGCAGTTCGCTCGACAGACGCTGGTTGGCCAGCTTCATGAATTCTTCCTTGCCGCCCAGCGCGTCCACAACCGCCAGCGGGGGTACCCAGCCGAAACCGGTTGCCATGGCCGCGTCCGCCGCATGGATGTCATCCGAGGACAGCTTGACCGCAGTAATGGAGTACAGCACATACTTAATCAGGAAGGACAGGCAGATTTCGGCCTCAATCGAATGGTTGTGCTTGAGGGAGTCGAATGCCTGACGGTAATCGCCCTGATGCAGGAAGTCGATCATCTTCTTGGCAAAGGGGAAGTTGTAGCGGATTTTCTCGCGGTATTCGCCCGAATCGATATCGTAAACGTACTGGGTCTTCTTGCCCGACTCGTCTACGACGGTCTTGTACAGGCCCTGCTTGACCTTGCGGCCGAGCTTGCCTTCGTCGATCAGCTTCTGCATGTACTCGGGCAGGATGAAGGTCGAACGGGCGTAATCCTTGGTGTTCGCGTAAACGTTATCGACGATGGCCTTGTGTACGTCCAGACCAACGAAGTCGGCGGTTGCGATCGGGGGCATATTGCGGCCGGTGAACTGACCGAGGATAGCGTCAATGTAGTCGATGCCGCCGTTATCCTTGTACATCTCGGCGTACTGGCACGCCTCGTTGATGAACTGGAAACCGATGCGGTTGCCGAGGAACGCTGCGGTGTCGGCAACGTTGACCACCGTGCGCACCAGCTTGTGCTTGGCGTAAGACATCAGTTCAGCCGCCATTTCCTTATCGGTATACTCGCTCTGAATGATCTCACACAGGGTCATCATGTACGGGGGATTGAAGAAATGCATGCCGAGGAAGCGCGGACGCAGGTTTTCGGGGTACATCTCAGCGAGCTTGTCGATGGACAGGCCGGAGGTACCGGTTGCGAGGATGGCGTCCGGACGGACATAATCGGCGATGCGTGCAATGATGTCCTCCTTGGTTTCAAAGTTCTCGGAGACCGACTCGAAGATCAGGTCGGATTCCGAAACACAGGACGGCAGATCATCGAAGGTCGCCGGAACCAGATTTTCCGCGATGGCTTCCGCACGTACCGACTTGGCGGCACGGGAAACTGCCTTCTCAGCCTTTTCCAGACTGCGGCAGGCCATATACACTTTCGCGTTGCCGAAGGAAGCGAAGATACCCGAGATGTTGCAGCCCATGGTACCGTTCGCGCCGATGACGGTTACGGTTTTGATTTCCAAGAGAATCCCTCCCAATATTTTTTAGAGGCAAGTTTGTGAAATGTTTAACATTTATCTTTGTTAAAAGTATAACACTTTCAATATGGCATTTCAACTACTTTTTCTAAAAAACCAAAATATTTTTTGTGAAGGTTGCATGATGATTGCCTTGTTGTTCGATAATGATGGAATTTTGGTGCAGTGTTGGAATAACGTTTCGCCCAGTAAAACAGTTGCGTGAAGTTTTGCGGCAATTTATAATAGGTAGGAAGCAAGGAGGGAAACGACATGATTTGCAGACAGCTTGCGCCCTGTGATCTCGGGCAGATCGCCGCGTCCGGGCAGTGCTTCCGTATGGAGGCCCGGGAGGACGGCTGGTGGCGGGTACTTGCCGGAGCCGAATGCGTGCGCGTCCGGCGGGAGGGCGATACGCTGACCCTAGACGCGGACGCGGCCGATTTCGAGGGCTTCTGGCGCGCCTATTTCGACTGGGGCACCGACTATGCCGCCATGCTGGCCGCCGTGCCCGCGGAGGACGCTTTCCTGACCGCCGCGGCCCGGTATGGCGGCGGCCTGCGCATTCTGCGGCAGGACCTGTGGGAAACGCTCATCACCTTCGTCATCTCACAGAACAACAATATTCCGCGCATTCGCAGCGCGGTCGAAGCGCTGTGCCGGAACTGGGGGGAGCGCCGCACCGACCGCGCCGGGGAGCCATATCACGCCTTTCCGACCAAGGCCGCGCTTGCCGAAGCCACGCTGCCCGAGCTGCGTGCCATCGGCCTCGGCTACCGGGACAAGTACATTCACGCCATCGCGCACAGCAATTTTGACCCGGCAACCGTGTCTGCCCTGCCTCCGGATGCCGCGCATGCCGCTCTGACCGCCCTGCCCGGCGTAGGGCCAAAGGTCGCAGCCTGCGTGCGGTTGTTCGGTCTGCATGACCTCGCCGCCTTCCCGGTCGATACATGGATCAAAAAGATGGTGGCCCGCCATTACGGCGGCCGGTTTCCGCTGGAGCGGTATGAGGGTTTCGCGGGCGTCATTCAGCAGTATATCTTTTTCTATGGCCGCAGCATGGAAAAATGAACCGTTCGGAAAATTTTACACGGCACCTGTACACGGCCGCGCTGTACATGCTATACTAAAAAGGAAGAAAGAGCAAGAAAGAGGAGGTTCCCACCATGAAAGTTCATGTGCGAGAACTGATGCAGCGTCTGGCCGATTTGCTGGAAACGCTCGTTGGCCTGCTGCTCATTGCCGCGCTGGCCGGCGCGCTGTTCGGACTGGTGCAGGGCATCAGCCCGGAAAAGCTGTCCCAGAACCCGACGGTTTTTTCCAGCTACCTGAGCACAGCCGCGACGCTGGTCATCGGCGTGGAGTTCATCAAGATGCTGTGCAGCCACACGATTGATTCCGTCATCGAAATCATGCTGCTGGCCATCGCCCGCCAGATGATCGTCGAGCACACATCGCCGGTTGAAAACCTGATTGCGGTCACGTCCATCGCGGTGCTGTATCTGGTGCGCAAATATCTGTACATCCCCCGGCTGGACCGCAAGGAGCACCCGCCGATCTTCGGAAAACCGCTGTTCGGACACAAGGACGCGCCGCAGGCGGAGCAGCCGAAGAAGGAATAAAACAGAAAAGGAGGAGAGTCCGATGTCCTTGCCAAACGACCCGGCCATGCTGCTGAGCGTGGTAAACACCCTGCTGCGTGACCGCTATCACAATTTGGACGCCCTGTGCGACGGGGAAGAAACCCATCGCAGTGCGCTTGAGCAGCGTCTCGCCCGGATTGGCTACACCTATATGCCCGCGCTCAATCAGTTCCGATGAGCCGATGCCGCCGCTTTTGGAAAAAAAGCAGGCGGCCTTGTTTTTTGCCCGCAAATCGCTCTTGCCAAATTATGCGGTATTACCCTACAATAAAGCAGAGAGCAAACAGGAGGGAATTTTCATGCTGAAAACACTGGAAGCCGCCGCACGTCAAGGCGGCGCAATCATCCGGTCGGCCGAAGCGGCCCGCGTGACCGAAAAGGACGGCCGCCGCAATCTGGTCACCGAATACGATGTACAGGTACAGGAGATGCTGCGCACACGGCTGCTCGAGGCATATCCGGACGCGCATTTCATCGGGGAGGAAGGCGATGCACAGGACGATGCACTGCACGGACTGGCCTTTATCGTCGACCCAATTGACGGAACCGCCAATTTTGTGCGCGGTTACCGCGCTTCGGCGGTGTCGATTGCCGCGGCACAGGACGGCGAGGTGATCTGCGGCGTGGTCTACGACCCGTATACGGATACCCTGTTTGCCGCGGAAAAGGGTCACGGCGCATGGGAAAATAACACGCCGATTCATGTTTCAGACAACGGCCTTGCCGAAAGCATTGTATGCCTCGGCACGGCGTCCTATTACCCGGACACTTTTGAGCAGACCTTCCGACTGGCTCGCGCCCTGTTTGACGCGGCGATGGATTTCCGCCGTTCGGGCTCGGCGGCGCTCGATTTGTGCTATGTGGCCGCAGGCCGCGCCGACCTGATGTTTGAAGCGCGGCTGTGCCCGTGGGATCATGCCGCAGCCGGGCTGATCGTCACCGAAGCGGGCGGCCGCATTGCCCAAATTTCCGGCGCACCCCTGCGGCTGGACGGAAAGTGCTCGGTGCTCGCCGGTGCGCCGCGCGCGTGGCAGGAATTTTTCGACAAAGGACTGGACAAGATTTAATGAAACAAAAAAGTTTCGTGCGCAGCGGAGTCTTTCTGCCCGCGCTGCTGTGCACCGCATTGTGGGGAAGCGCCATCCCGGCGGTCAAAACCGGCTACGCGCTGTTTGCCATCGCCGGGGACGATGTGGCCGCCAAGCTGTTTTTCGCGGGCATGCGGTTTACCTTCGCCGGTCTGCTCGTGCTCGCGGTCGTGCTTGCGCGGCGGGAAGCGCCGCTGCTGCCCCAAAAGGACGCATGGCCGGGCATTCTGGCGCTTTCCGGCGCACAGACCATCATGCAGTATATTTTCTTTTATCTCGGCCTCGGCAACACAACCGGCGTGCGCGGTTCGGTGCTGAGCGCGACCTCGACCTTTTTCGCGGTGTTTGTCGCCCATTTCGCCTTCCGCGACGACCGTATGAATGTGCGCAAGGGTGCAGGCTGCCTGCTCGGCTTTGCGGGCGTGCTGGTGATTCTGTCCGGCTCCGGGCTGGGTGGGCAAAGCGTCAAGCTCACCGGCGAAGGCTTCATGCTGCTGAGTGCACTCGGACAGGGCCTTGGCGCGGGCATCAGCCGCAAAATCACCCCGGGCCGCGACCCGATGGTCATCACCGGCTGGCAGCTCACGTTCGGCGGCTTGGTGCTGCTGGCACTGGGGCTTGCAGGCGGCGGCGCGGGCGGTGTCACCGTGACGGCGGGCGGTGTCGTGCTGCTCGGCTATCTGGCGGCGCTGAGCGCGACCGCATTCACGGTTTGGACCATGCTGCTCAAGTACCATCCGGTCGGAAAAGTGACCGTTTACATGTTCCTGATCCCGGTGTTTGGCTCGCTGCTGAGCGCGGTCATTTTGCAGGAAAACGTGTTCACGATCCGCAATTTGTGCGC
>JBJDZO010000246.1:0-2142 GCA_051868095.1 Butyricicoccus sp.
TGTCCACTTATTAACACAAAAAAACGAGGTCAAAACTGGTCAAATCCGGCGAAAAACGGACAAACTAAATCAGCGTTTCAGATACAAGAAAACCCCGGAAAACCTTGATTTTCCGGGGTTTTTGAGCCTTTTTGATTGTAATAATCCAGCCGATTAACGCTTGCTGAACTGAGGAGCGCGACGGGCTGCCTTGAGACCGTACTTCTGATTTTCTGTCATTAAAAAATCGTTTATTTTCAAGCATTTACAAGACAAATTCAAAAATTTAGCCCATTTATTAGCCCTTTTTCGCGGAGTTTTCAATTGCCGGGGATTCAGCATTATTCACGGAAAAAGCGCTGTTGATTGTTGCGGCGATGTCCTCCGGACGATTGTATTTTACCTTTGCGTAAATATCAAGTGTCTCTTTTATATTTTCGTGCCCGGCCAGGTACTGCACCGTCTTCGGGTCTACATTGGCATGGATCAGATTGGTGATATAAGTTCGGCGCAGCTGGTGTGTCTTTACTTGAAAATCCATACTGTAAACAACTCTGCTGTTGTGCGCAGCGCATTCACCCAGAACCGGCGTAACCGTATGCTTCACTTTCTCGCCGTTTTCAAGATAGCGGGTGTAGGTGCGTGTCTTGGTGGAGCGGACGGTGACATACTTCCACAGACGCGCAAACTGTGTGTAGGAGAGCGGGCCTCCATCAATGCTGCTGGCAAAGACATATTCGGAGGTCGATTTCTCTTTGACTGCTTTTAGGCATTCAACGAGCTGCGGCGGGATTGGAATGTTTCGGCGGGCGGCTTTGGTTTTTAACTGCTCCTATATGACAGGCCGATTATGCTCTGTATGCCAAGCCCGGCAAACTTTGATCGTTGGCGTCTTACCGTCAAGATCAATGCAGTCCCATTTGAGCGCAAGCGTTTCCTCTCGGCGCAAGCCTGCATAAAGGCCGATCATAACGAACGGGTAGGGCGGCAGACCACGGATCGCATCCAGCAGGATCTTCACCTGCTCGTCTGTTAATGCCTCCGTTTCCTTGGGCGGCTTGCCGCCCTTGGGATTCAAATCAGCCGCAGGGTTATCCTGAATGATGTGGCTTTTTGCCGCAGACTCAAAAATAGCCTTGTAGAGCATCTGGACGGACTGATAGACCGACTGCGATAGCTTTGATGCCGGCAGAATAGCCAGATTAATATCATCCGGCGTCACGTCTGCCATGAACTTATCCCCAAGCGGCTTGATGATGTGCTGCTTTATCTTTGAGCGGTAGTCGGAAAGCGTGGTCTCTCGAACATTGGCCGTTTTCATCGTCAGCCACTTCTCACAGTATTCTGCAACAGTTGGATTTTCAAGCCGGAATGTAGCATCTGCAATTTGCCGCAGCGCCTCAGCCTTTTTTGCTTCCAGCTCCTCCGGCGATTTGGCTCGAAGAGATACTCTCTTGCCGTCTGCGTCGGTGATCCGCGTCCGGTAATAGGTATAGCCGTTGATCGTGTCGGTGCTGAACTGGGGTCGCTGTTTTTTAGGCCGCCCCATCAGTCAGCACCTCCTTGCCGGCTGCTCTCCAGCATCCGCTTTACCTCCTTGTCAAAGTCAGAAGAGATGCGCTGCGTTTTGTTAAACTCGGCATACTCTGCCTCGGCCTTTTGCTTTGCAGCATGCGCGGAAACACGCCCCTTATCCGGAAGGATTCTATATCTGCGGAAGGTAAGGAATTCGTTTACACTGGCGGCGAATTCCTCCATTGTGAAGGTGTTTTCCCGCTCAATCAGATCTTCGATGTAATCAAAATAGCCAGTGACGGTGCGCTCCAACTGGCGAATCTGCTTCTCATCCAGGTAGTTTTTTGCAATGGAAACATCAGATTTCAAAATGCGGCCATCCGGCGCATTCTTCCAGGTCGTCAGTCCCATGTGTTCCTTGTTCCGATCTGCGCTGGAATAAACGATCTCAGCTGCGGTCTGGCCGACGATGGCATAGTGGAACTTATTCTGCACCATGGCATAAAACTCATGCGTTATCGGAGAATTGCGGTCATAGTCGATGCTGCACTCAGCGAAGATGTCCGTGATCTGCTGCCAGATGCGGCGTTCGCTGGCTCTGATCGAACGGACGCGTTCAAGCAGCTCGCGGAAGTAATCTTTTCCGAA